>JAITVS010000072.1 GCA_031285685.1 Tannerella sp. | reverse complement strand
AATAACGCTGACGTTGATTTACCATGCCGTCTTTACAATGATTCAAACTACCACATTTTGGACAATCCATACTTTTTTTCTACAAAGATAGTAAATCTATATGAATTTAACAATGCCCTTTTTTGCTGCTCCGTATCATAAACAACAACGCCTTCCCCTTTGCTGCCTATCCAACAGACCTGTTCCGCTTCAAGCATATCGGTTATCTCCTGAATATGAAACATTTCACTTGCCCGCTGGGCTTTTGATCCGGTTTCTACAGCCAACGGAGTGAACGGGTAGATGAAGTTGCGGGTATAAATACGATTGGAATCAAAATCCATCCGGACGACCGGTTCATATGCAGGAAACATCAGTGTTGAAAAATCACCCTGATGAATATTCAATCTATGAATCAAACCTACGGAACCAATCCATAAGGTTTCGTTTCCGTCAAAATACATTTTACTGATATTATCCCGGATATCCGGATATGAAGTAAACCGATTCGCTTTTTTATCAAAAGAAAACAATCCCATTTCCGGAGTTCCGACCCAGATTACACCCCGGTTATCTTCCACAATATCCCCCGGATTGGAAGTATGTGTGTTTTTTTTATCTTCCGCATACGCATAACGTATAAAAACATCACAAGATTCATCATACCTGCAAAAATACTGAGGAACCAAGACCCAAAGTACCCCTTCCGAGTCAACAAAAAGTGCCTGAACATAATTATCGCCAATAGTTGTTGTGTCTTTGGAATCAAATAAATAGGTAGTAACAGTGCTTCCGTCATATTTATTCAATCCATGCTGGGTTCCGATCCAGAGAAATCCCGTTGTATCCTGAACGATACAATTAATGGCCTGATTCGTCAAGTAGCTTGATTCAGAAAAACGCTCAACCAGATCATAGTGAGAAGAACCGGATATCCTAGCAGTTAATCCGACAACAAACAGACAAACAAAAACAACCCCGCGCATATTCAATATTTTTGTTGTAAAAATACATAAATATTCGAATTATGCAAATTCATAAGCCATACAATATATCGGATTGTCGGATTTATACATGAAAATGTTTATTCCGTACATAAAATTCCGGATCGGAGGGTATACTTTTGCATTATTGAATTTTGTAACCACTTATACAAAAATTATAATCAGGCCCCATGAAAAAACAATTGACTTTTATGTTACTTTTTTGGATTGCTGTTTCCGGCAATGCTTTTTCCCAGACATCTATAGGAGGAGACAATGCTTATTATGCTGAAGAATTATATGACCCGGCTTATCCGATGATGAAAGAATGGGCAAAAGCGGGGGTGGAAGGAGGAATACCGTCCCGCGATAAACAATCTGTCAGGCTTCGCATTCAACCGCCAGCCGACCTGATCAGCGCGGTGAAAAAATTACAGAAAGAAGGAGGAGGTGTTTTACTGTTGGATTCGGGAACTTACGATTTAAAGCAAACGCTCCGGATACCATCTGATGTTACCATACGGGGCGTTCACAAAGACCAGGTAGAGATCAGAGTGGATATGCACGGGTATCATTTTAAAACTAAAAAACCGCTTACGGCCGCTCTGAGCCTCGATGGCGTGGAACGTGTCGGAATCGAAGATTTGACGATACGGTACGTAACGCCACCCTTTGAACCGGTCGATAAACAGCATGTATACGATGCCTGGGAACGAAAAATATTCCATGAGCGCGAAATGCGTGATACAACGCTTTTTGTTGAAATGATCTGGATCAATAATTCAAAAAACTGCTGGGTAGACAATTGCAATATCCTTTGGTCGGGAAGCGATGCCATCCGTATCAATTTGTCCGAACATATTACCTGCCGCCATAATTATATCGACCGGACCTATAATAAATGTGACGGCGGAATGGGGTACTATAATATCATGCGATCGAAATATATCCTGTCGTGTTATGAAAAAGTTCGCCGGATCCGCCACTATGCCATACACATTAATAGCGCCTACTGTGTGGCCATACACAATGATTTTGAAGTGGATGTGAATTTTCATAGTGGAGACGACGGATACAACCTGATAGAAGACAACCGGGTTATTATTCCCGTATGGCACTCGTGGCATTGTTTCCAGTTAGGCGATCCCAGTCAGCATAAATCGGCAGGAGCATGGAATATTCTTTTTAACAACCAGACCTATCATAAACTCAACGGGCCGGAATTTTCGGATCATAATGTCGTCTATAAAATGAGTGAGAAATTTGGAGGTCCCTCTGTTATTAAAACCGAGCTTCCCGTTCCTCAGGGCGGAACATTTTATCCTGTAAAAGTAAAAAACTAATATAAATATAAAGAACATGAAGCCAGTTAAAATCATCCTGATGCTATGCCTCATGCTATCCTGCATGGCAATGAATGCACAGAAACCCAATGATGAATTCTTACACGATCTGTACGACAAAATGCATGACAGCCCGATGCAGCAGAAAATCAGGAAAATAGCTCCGATGCCTTTCGGTGTGGTGTTTCTTCCTTGGAAAGGATGTACCGAACAGGAAATGCGCGACCATTTTCGCCTGATGAAGAAGCTTGGATTCACAAATCTGAAACAAACGATGGAAACACCCGAATGGCCTGAAAGCGAGACACTCAGAATTGCCCTCGAGGAAGGTATTATTCCCTTCTGGTATGGCGAAGGAGGTTGGGAAGACATCACTCCGGAGCTATTAAAAAAGTTAGGAATCCCGTCCGATACCCCTATCGAAAAAATACGCAAAGACCAGCGGATGCTGGATTATCAAAAGAAGGTCTTTGAAAAGCAGCTTGCCGGATGGAAAATGGATAAAACCGAAGGATATATTTATGACCATCACCCCGACGCAATCCTTCGGAAAGAAGATGTAAAACTGTTCCGTAAGTGGGTCAGAGAACAATACCCAACTATTCAGGAATTAACTAATGCGTGGAACCAATATGAGGTAGGCATCAGGACGAAACCTTATCAAAGCTGGAATGATTTTGATAAAGATCCGCTTATCAAATATGATCTTACCGGCAACTATATGATACCTTCCGAAGGAAGAGAATATGGCTTTGTCAGGGATATTCTTCGTTTTAAGGCCGATATGTATATCGAGAATGTAAAAAAATGGAAAAAGATACAATATCCTGAGCAGCCTCAGCGGGCGGGTGGAGAAATGGGGCTCTTTCTCCCTTTTGCCGCCCGTGGCACCGATATGGAAGGAATTGCCGAAGTGATGAAAGACCTGGGATCTTTTTATCCGTCTATTCATTTGGCCTGGCATTTTGAAGAAAACGATTATGAGGTGACCCGTTGCATCTATATGCAATCATCCATCTGTGTCGACTGGTTCAAAGGAGGATGGGCCGCTACCTGGGAAAGTACCGGAGGACCCCAGCAGTTCAGCGGGGGAAAAGGCTGGGAACGTAAAGCACATGAGACAACACCCGGCTATACGGTTGACCATGGAACGATCACGCAGCTATTGCTTTCTTACCTTGCGGGAGGCTTCAAAGGAGTGGGACTGTGGTCCTGGAACTACCGGAGAGCCGGATGGGAATCCGGTGAATATGCGTTGCTCAATCGCCAGAATGAAGCGGGCAAACGGGCTATACGCGCCGGAGAGATTGCCCGGGCCGCCGACAAATACAGGGACGAAATCTGGCAGGCACGCAAAGAACCCTATGTCGGAGTATTTGTAAACTGGGACAATGAAGCGATCTGGGCTGCCGTTTCCGGTCCCAATCGTACACATTTTAAAAATTATCCCATTCAGGCCAGGGTAGGAATCTGCCGCGCCCTGATTGATGCGAATATTCCATGGGAGCATGTGACGGCTACCGATCTCCATAAAGGGCTGGCAGGACGCTATAAAGTGATTTATCTCCCGGCACAGGTTGCGGTCAACGAAGATTTATTTCCTATCTTTGAAGAATATATTAAAAACGGAGGACGTTTAGTCATGGATGCACCCGGAGGATGGTGGAATGAGCGGGGAGTCGTTCTCAATACCGGAAAAGGTTCGCCTTTTGAACGGATTTTTGGCGCTTCGATTGCCGACATGCAATATGCTAATAACGTAAAATATAATCTCGGCAAACACGATTTGGATGGATTTGTCTATGATCTTGCACCGACTAGGGCAAACATTATCGAAACCTTTCAATCCGGAAAACCGGCTGTTACAGAACATAAATCAGGAAAAGGTACAGCCGTACTATTAGGCACTGATGCCTCTTTCAGCATGAAAAGACAAGGGAATCAAGACATGCAGGACTGGACGATCCGTCATACCATGGGGGGGATTCAATCACCCTATGCATGTGATAATGCCATTGTTTACCGCCTGGCAGCGCCTCAAGCCGACCATTATTTTATCCTCAATGATGAGGAAAAAAAGGAGGTAAAGATTAACACGAAAGCCTACTCTTATACTTCTGCCGCAGATGCTGTCACAGACGAGGTAATTGACCTGAATAAACCTTTTGAAGTAGAAGCATACAGCGGGCGCTGGTTACGTTTTATCAAATAAAATCAGAGTGATGAAGAAAATAACAATTCGAATATGTCTGGGCTTGCTTGTTTTTTCGCAGATTTCGTCAACTTTTGCACAGCAGCCCTGGGAAGTAAGCAGTTATCCCGACGAAACAGGATTTATCAGGCGAATAGCCGGTGCTATCGAACAGGTAAGCAGGAAAGAGTTTGGTAAACGTTCATTGGCTCCGTCCATCTGTCCGGATACCGGATTATCTGTATATACCTGGGCTGTGGAAGGAGAGGAAATCATCTCGCCTTATACAGGACGCCGTTATAAACAAGGGCCGACAGGATATTTCGGCCCCAAGCAAAGAGATGGAAACGGAGAAATCACCGCCTTTGGCGGAGATCCGTTAAAGTATGACCTTGACCCGGCTACGGCGACCCTGCTCCTGAATCCGGAGCATACAGAAGTCAGGGCTTTTTTGGGCATATGGGGTAATATGATCCAGCAATATCATTTCGGGGCTTGCAACTGGGCCAGGTTTTATGGTTTATGCAGCACATATATGTCTCCCGAATGGGATAAACGCTTTCAGCACGCTGTAGGTCAATATGCCGAAAGCAGGCGCCCTTCGGACGGAGCCCGGGAACATGATCCTCTTCCGAGGCCTTATAACCTGGTCGGATTTCCGGACGAAAAAGAAGGAGTGCTTGGAGGTGGTTTTGCCAACGGTGGAACCGAAAATCACAAAACCATGTGGAGAACTTCTGCATTGGTATATGCCGATCATTTTCCGGAAGACGCACAAATATCCGGTTTCAGCATAAAAGAAGTCAGGCAGTTGGTGCCAGCTATGTTTACCGATTTTTTCCGGAAAACGCTCCGGGTCGGGAACGGGGAATATGACTCTCATATCTATTATCCTCATTCGATTTACGGCTTCCTGAACCTGTTCGACTTTGCCCAAACATCCGAATATCGCGAAATGGCGAAGTTTATGATTGATTATTATCTGGCGACGTACGGGCTTAAATGCGTAGACAACACCATTGCCGGAGCACAAAAAAGAGGATATCTCAGTCAGTATATGCCAAGCGAAATGGAAACCCTGATGTGGGCATGGACCGGACACGGAAGCAAGGACATGCGCCAAAAAGAGATACATCTTCATCAGGCTACCAGTTCTTACCGTCCGAACAGGATACTCTACAACATTTTGAATAACCGGATTACGTACCCATTTGAAGCTAAAATGGCACGGCCTTCCTATCATATGAACATACCGAATGTCTTTCAGGAAAGTTTTTATCGTTCTCATTCTTTTGCATTGGGAAATGTGGCGATGACAATGGTCGATAACCCCAATCAACAAGTCGTATGGTCGCTGGTTGCAGAAGGAAAAGAGGGCCCGCTCTGTTTTGGGGGACAACAACCCTATCGCCTCGGCCCACAAGGACATAGTCAATATACGCAAACCATGCAATATCGGAAAACGGTTATACTGATGACGGCGCAAACCGGGAAAAAGCCATCCCGTGAATTAACCGGAGAAGAAAAAAGCCGCTTTGAACATGCGACTGAAAAGTTAAAACCGCTGGTCTTACCCGCTCATCCGACAATAGAACAGTTCTCTACTTTTTTTAATGAAGCAAAAACGGGTGCTGCTTCCTGGCTTTATATTCCGGAACAAGTTGATC
>JAITVS010000063.1 GCA_031285685.1 Tannerella sp. | reverse complement strand
TCCTATTTTTCCTTTAGGGGACAAATGGTGAATCATGTGTTGCAGCCATGCAAAGTTGGCATTGCCGGCAGGTGGTATGCCAAATTTCCATCGAACATCGTCCTGTAATTTATCTACCCCCCAATCACTCAAATTGAATGGTGGATTAGCCAGTACAAAGTCTGCTTTCAATGTAGAATGTTGGTCGTCAAAAAAGGTATCAGCATTAAACTTACCCAAATCAGCCTCAATGCCACGAATAGCTAAATTCATGTGAGCCATTTTCCATGTAGTGGGATTGCTGTCTTGCCCGAAGACAGAAATATCGTTGATATTTCCTTGATGTTTTTCGATAAACTTGGCAGACTGAACAAACATGCCTCCCGAACCGCACGCCGGGTCATAAACTCGCCCACTATATGGTTTAAGCACTTCTACCAACGTTTGAACAATGCAGGCTGGCGTATAGAACTCTCCGGCCAATTTCCCTTCTGCTTCTGCGAATTTTGAAAGGCAGTATTCGTAAGTTCGTCCCAATATATCCTTACTGTTGCCATGCTCTTTCATTTGAATATTGGTAAACAAATCTACCACATTGCCCAATCGTCTCTTATCCAACTCCGGACGGGCGAAATTTTTGGGAAGAATGCCTTTCAAACGGCTATTTTCCTTTTCGATCAGGCGCATGGCATTGTCAATCGCAGTTCCGATTTCAGGTGTGTGCGCAACTTCTGCTATGACACTCCATCTGGCTTCTTGGGGAACAAAGAAAATGTTATCCGTTGTATATTCATCCTTGTCCTCTTCAAAGCCATCTCCTTCTTCTATGAGTTCCTGATGCTTGGATTCGAAACGATCCGATATATACTTTAAAAAGATAAGTCCAAGTACAACTGATTTGTATTCGGAAGCATCGAGACTTCCTCTTAATAAATCTGCTGCCTTCCAAATTTCTTTTTCAAATCCGATTTCTGCCGTATTCTTTTTCGCCATGCTATTTCTCTTCTTTTTTATTATCTACCAATAAATCCTTTACACTTACTTGTAATATCTCTGCAATCCGAAAAAGAGTTTCGAGGCTTGGCTGTTTCCGGTTACACGCATACGCATTGACCATTTTAAAACCCTTATCCAGTTCTCTCGCAAGCCATACCTGCGTTAAACCTTTCTCTTTCAAAGCTTCTTTAATACGATTCATTTCCATCGGATTACTATTTTATTCACCGTCAAAGATAGGACTTTTCAGGGGATATTCAGGCAGAATATGTTTCTTTTCATCTTTTTTTGTTCCTGCGTTCGTGATTCGCTGTGTTTTTATGCTATCACATCCTCCTCCCCCTGTTTTTCTTCTGCACCACAGGCGGTTTCACTTTTTGTTCCTCCTTTGGTGCTTTCGGCAATCTTGGGTCGCTCCACGATTCCTTGTATTCCGCATCAACTTTGTTCTCTTTCCATAAGTAGGGGTGTGTATATCCTCCTTCCCACCATTTGACGGTGGCTTTGGTTATATAAGCCCGTTTCTATCAGCCTCTTATCCCTGAGACGCATCTCATATTGACCGTACTTGATAAATGTTTCGGGATTCTCTTTGCTGGCAAAGGCTTTGTTCTTTTCATCGTTCAGGACAACGTAGGACGAAAATTGAGTTTTACCGTCTTTACTTGTCATATTCTCCCAAAAAACATACCCGCCCTCTTTTAGGGTTTGCCATTGCTGCGGAGTTAATTCTACACCGCCGATAGACGGAATCTTTGGTTTGCTCTCTTGTGGTTGTGATGGTGGAGCTTGTTGTTTGGCTTCCTGCTTGGCTTTTTCCGCCTCTTGTCTCGTTTTTTCTTCTGCCAGTTCTCGCAAATATTCTTCCCGTCCCCGCCGTTTCATTTCTTCCAAATTCTTTTCTATCTCTTTTTTCAGATTTCCGAAACTGTATTTCCTGTCCACCTGTGAGCCTTTGAAGCTGATGCTATCATACCGGAACGATACGCCTTCGGTCTCAAATGTTGTCCGTTTGTACTTGTATTCTGTCTCAATTCCGAACTTTTGAAGACCAAACCGTAAGTCCGCAAGGTTTTTACAGGTTGGAAGAATCGATTTAACAGCATCGTAGATGTAATATTTTACTTTGTCGGGACTGTTCAATTTCTCCCGCTTCACCCTGCCTTTTCCTTCGCCGTATGTTAGGTTATACTTGTCTTTTAGCTTCTTGCAAACCTTGATATTGCGTTTATAATCATGATTGACCGATATTAATTTGAGATTATTGTCGATACGGTTATAGACAATATGCAGGTGTTCATTATCCGTATTATGATGCCGGACAATGATGTATTGGGTATCCTTTATACCCATTTCCTGCATGTATTCTTTGGCTAACTGTACCATAAAATCGTCTGTCATCAACTCCTTATCCTCCGGAGCAAACGACAAGGGGATATGTCCGACAGGCTGCTTTATCTCTTTCCTGCCGGAACGCTGCATGGCAAAGCTGCGGATAATATCTTTCGCATTATCTGCCAGTACGCCCTCTGCTTCGAGCAATCGGGCAGTGTCGTTCATCACGTATGACACACATCCCTTGAATGATTTTCCTTTAATGTTTTTAGCAATCATCCAATAATTTTTTGATTTGAGCCATTATTCCTATAACCTCTATTCCCACCTTAGCAAAACCTGCCTGATTCGCTTTCTTGGCTATCTGATTCAGGTTGTTTGCCTCACCGGAAAGTTTGCGCATCAGGTCGAGTTCTTCGAGCGTAAAACGGAATTTTATCTTTCCTTTCAGTATCATTTCACGAACATATTGTGTTGCTTTCATACCCAGTTTCCTGTGCTTTCTCTCGTATTGTTTTGAAATCCTCTGCCGTTAATTTGAGGTTAATGGAACAACTTAGTTTCTCTATTTCTTTCTTCTGGCGACCTCTGCGGATAGTTTCCGCACTCAAATTAGTCTTATCTTTTTCCTTATCTTCCATACTATTTGCAATCATATTTTTCAAATTGAGATATTCTTCTTCCGGCTATTCCGATAGCCGTGCAAGTCATAGTGGAAGCGACCAACGAGAGTACAGCGGCAGAGTTGTCGGGCGACCCCAAACCTGAGACCATCGGGAGCGGGTGCAGGAGGTCGCTGCCTCGCAGAGCAAGGTGTTTTCGGAAGTAATTCAAAAAGTCTCGGAGAGATTTTTGGGTTACCCGAAAGATTACCTTACTCCTTTGACAACGAGAAAAAAATAAAGATGCGGAAGTCTCTTTGTTTTTTGATGCGGTGGCAACATTGGACAAATAGCACTCTTTGTCCCCGATGCCTCCCTTTTGAAAATGCGGCTTGCATCAGTAGTCGCCCTTATTGCTTTTTCTTTGTTCATCATAAAAGATGAACCGTTACTCATCGGAATACAATAGAGTTTATATTTAATAGTTAATTAAATCGTTATTTTACATACCTTTCCTCTAAAAAACCAAGACGACACTTATCTTTGAGGGCTCTTCCAGGGCAATTAGTATCTGTTCGGGCATACGTAGCTGAACCCGCCCCTGAGAGCATGTCTTGTTTGATGTCAAAATATAATAACTTTCCTCTTCGAGCTTTATGTCTCAAACCGGCATCCCTAAGCCGCTTAAAGTACAAGTCAGTTTGCAAAACGGAGTCTGAAGCTACCACAAAGATAATGACC
>JAITVS010000034.1 GCA_031285685.1 Tannerella sp. | reverse complement strand
CTTTCTTTATCTCGGTTCCGGCTACCTGGTTCCTCCTGAGTCGATGGTTACAAGGATTCGTATATCGTACGGAAATACCTGTAAGTGCATTCCTTCTGGCTTTATTTGCAGTAATCAGTATTGCCCTGTTAACCGTTAGCTGGCACAGTTACAAAGCGGCTTCCGGCAATCCGGTCAAAGCATTACGCAATGAGTAAACAAATTATTAAAAAGAAATAAAAGAAAAATCATGAAGAACGTATCATTCAAACTCATTTTCCGGAGCTGGTGGAGTAATAAAACATTTACTGTTATCTCCATCCTCAGCCTTGCAGTCGGTATTGCCTGTACCAATCTGTTAACTGCCGTTGTTATCCATGAGTATAATATAGAGGCGGAGAATCCGAATAAAGACAAAATTGTAATACCCAAAATGACTATTATACGGGATGGAATGAGTACTTATCACATGATGAATGCGGCATTGATTTCCGAACTAACCAATGCTGTTCCGGAATTAGATAAATTATGCAGGATTCTTCCTTATGAATTAACACTCTATTGTCAGGTCGGAGAGAACAGGTTCAGCGATTTCAATGTAGTCGAGGCCGATAGTACTTTTCTTCAGCTCTTTCCTCAAAAGACCGTAATGGGGAGCCTGGATGACCTTTCGGTTGGTCCGGACCGGATTATCCTGACAGAATCTTTTGCCAAGCGGCTATTCGGGCGTGGTGATCCGATCGGACAAACAATTCAGATACAGTTTGGGATGGATTATTACAGGGGCAAAGAAGGGACATTTAAGCCTTTTACTGTTTCTGCAGTTGTAAAAGACAACCACCAGACAGCATTTGATTTTGATGCTTTATACTATGCGAAACCAGCCAGAGGACTCAATTTTTTCCTATTAAAGGAAAACATCTCTATTACTGATTTACAGGCGAAATATGACAGTTTAACTGTCAACAGAAATGGAATGGATTTTCTATTTACTTTACATAGTATCCGGGAAGCCTGCCTGGATTCGGGAACAATCCCACCTCCACCATTAAAGAAGCCGAACATTGATTTATTATTCATAGCGCTTTTTTCTGCTATTCTGATATTGGCTATCGCCATTTTCAATTATATTAACCTGAGCTTTTCCCGTGTTTTCAAACAATTATATTCTATCCATGTACAGAAACTGATGGGAGCCGGAAACCGGCAGTTAAGTATGCAATTATTTGCCGATACGTTTATGACCGTCGGATTAGGGTTTTTGATCGCACAGTTGATACAATATGATCTGCTGGGGGTTATGAACCGTATCATGTCTGTCAAGGTTCCGACCTCTTTCCTGTACAGCAGCCAAATATTGCCGGTTACATCCATATTTATAATTCTGCTGACATGTATCCCTGCTTTATATATGAGCCGGCGTTTACCGGAACTATCGATTTCAGTCTACAATAATTTTTACCGGGGAAAGGCCAGACAACGGATCATTGCTTCGCTGGCTATCGTACAATTTATTATTTCGTTTATCCTGATTATTGGGACTTTTACCGTACGGCAACAAATATCGCTTTTATACGATAAGGTAGAAAACTATAAGGATATTTATACCTTTTCAGTGGGGGATTACAAAACTTCCATGTTTCCGCTCAAAGAACGCATTGCTCATCTTCCGGGTATACAGGCTTTGACGGTAGGCTCTCCTTTATGGGATGACACGGTACCTCTCGGTGATTCCGTAGATGGGTGGCTTAATACATACTCTTCAGAGGAAGGAGACGAAGGAATCATGGAAACGATGAGGTATACCCTACTGCAAGGGGTACCCTGGGAAGAAGCAATCAGGCAATATTCACATCCGGTCTATCTGAATCATACATGGGCTCAAAGCCTGTTCCCAAATGGAGAGCTTCCTGTCGGCCAACTGCTGAAAGAATGTGAACCCCTGTTAAAAGAAGAAAATCCTCCAGCCGGGAATAATCATATTATTGCCGGAGTGGTGGAAGACTTCTTTAATCCCAACAAGGCAAATACCCTTGAAACGCCTATTGGTAAGACTGTCATCAGTTATACCCGGGAAGGAATTCTTATAAAAGTCCGCATTGATCCCGGGAATATTACAATTATCAGGCAAATCTATGATGAGTGGGATAAACTTCATCCGGGAGGATACCTTGAACATGAGAGCATGTACGAAAAAGCGCTAAGCAATAACAAGCAACTTTTTGAATTATCCGGCATATTAATGATGTATTCCATTATCAGCATCCTGTTGACCTGCTTTGGATTATTCGGCATGTCACTGTACGCAATCGAACAACGGACAAAAGAGATCGGCATCCGTAAGATAAACGGTTCCTCTACCCTGCAAATCATGACAATGTTGAATCGCCAATTTATTATTTGGATCGGAATCGCTTATATAATTGCCGTCCCCATAGCTCTACTGGTGCTCGACCGATGGCAGCAAAACTTCGCATACCGCGCCGGTTTTAGTATTTGGACATATGTTTTGCCGCTGCTTATTGTGGTCGGTATTACCTTGCTAACCGTTAGCTGGCACAGCTACAAAGCTGCATCCGACAATCCGGTCGATGCATTGAGGGACGAGTGAAACTAATAATAGTTTCGTTCAGCAGTGCCAAAATAAATTTTGGCACTGCTCTCAACTTTCGCTATCTTTGCCCAAGTTTTTACTGTTTTTCAATTCGAATATTATGATTTCAATCGAAGGTTTGACCGTTGAATTTGGGGGGTTTACGTTATTAGACAGCATCTCTTTTGTTGTAAATAAGAAAGACCGGATCGCTTTGGTCGGTAAGAACGGTGCGGGCAAATCCACTTTAATGAAAATTATCGCCGGAATGCAGACACCGACAAAAGGCAATATCAGTATACCGAGAGATACGACCATCGGCTATCTGCCTCAACAGATGCAACTGACTGATACCCGTACCGTTCTGGAAGAAGCGGAACGGGCCTTTGAGCACATACATGAAACGGAAGAAGAGATAAACCGCCTGAACCAGGAACTTTCGGAGCGAACGGATTATGAATCGGAAGCGTTTCAAAAAATTATCGATCGTGTCACTTCTCTTTCGGAACAGTTCCAGATGATGGGAGGAGCAAATTATCACGCGGAGCTTGAAAGAACATTACTCGGATTGGGTTTTACGCGCGAGGACTTCAACCGTTCCACATCGGAGTTCAGCGGAGGCTGGCGCATGCGTATCGAACTGGCGAAATTGCTGTTGCAACGTCCGGATGTACTCCTGTTGGACGAGCCGACGAACCATTTGGACATCGAATCGATCCAATGGTTGGAAAATTTCATTGCCACACATGCCAATGCGGTTATCCTTGTTTCGCATGACCGCGCATTTATCAACAATACGACACAACGTACGCTCGAAATCGAACTCGGAAACATTTACGATTACAAAGTGAAGTACGACGAATATGTTGTTTTGCGGAAAGAACGACGTGAACAGCAACTCCGCGCCTACGAAAACCAGCAAAAAAAGCTGGCTGACACAGAGGCCTTTATCGAACGTTTCCGGTACAAAGCAACCAAAGCCGTGCAAGTGCAATCGCGCATCAAGCAACTCGATAAAATCGAACGTATCGAAGTCGATGAAGAAGATACGGCTATGTTACGCCTGAAATTCCCTCCGGCTCCGCGTTCAGGCTCCTATCCTATTATCGTAGAGAATCTGGAAAAACGATACGGCAAGCATCTGGTTTTTGCAGGAGCCACATTTACGATTAACCGCGGAGATAAAGTCGCATTTGTCGGAAAAAACGGCGAAGGTAAATCGACGCTCGTTAAATGCATCATGAATGAGATCACCGATTACGAAGGTGTCCTTACACTTGGCCATAATGTAAAAATCGGGTATTTCGCGCAAAACCAAGCGCAATTGCTGGATGAAAATAAAACCGTTTTCGATACCATCGATTATGTGGCGCAAGGCGATATCCGCACCAAAATACGCGACATCCTCGGCGCCTTCATGTTTGGCGGCGAAGCGTCCGATAAAAAGGTTAAAGTGCTTTCCGGCGGAGAAAAAAGCCGCCTGGCAATGATACGTCTATTACTCGAACCGGTGAACCTGCTTATACTCGACGAGCCGACAAACCACCTGGATATGCGTTCAAAAGACGTTTTAAAGAGTGCATTGCAGGAATTTGACGGTACGGTTATTGTCGTATCGCACGACAGAGAATTTCTCGATGGACTTGTTGATAAAGTATACGAATTCGGTAATAAACGGATAAAAGAACACCTCGGCGGAATATATGATTTTCTGGAACGCAAGAAAATAGAAAATCTTCAGGAGCTTGAACGCAAAACACCTTCCGGAAACACGTCAACGAATTCCGTTGGGGGAGATTCCGCGCAAAACAGAAATAGTGTTCAAAGTATTCAAAATACGGAAACAGGCTCCAGGCTATCCTATGAAGAACAAAAAGAACAAGTCCGCCGCATCCGTAAATTAGAAAAATCGGTTGCTGAAGCCGAAGATAAAATCACATCATTGGAAACAAATATCGCAGAGTTGGAGTCGCGCATGCTGACACCCGAAGGAGCTGCCGATGCTTCACTATACACAGAACATGATAAATTAAAAAACGAATTATCCGAGGCGATGAATAAATGGGAAGAGAGTACGGAAGCGCTGGAAAAAGAAAAAATATAATACCAAAAGTAAAGATTCTTAAAGTTAACTAAATACCACATTTAGTTTCCTGCTTTTTTCATATCTTTGTAACTTAATTAGACATATTATACTATACAGTTACAAAACATCTAAACCTTATAAATTATGAGAGAAAATTTAAGTTCACAAATTACGCTGACACGTATTTCCGAGAAATATTACAAGCCGGAAAATGCGTTTGAATATAGCATACTCACGCGTTTCGAAAAGATACCCACGCACATTTACGCAACGATGGACGAGGGTTCGCTGGATATAGCAAAGAAGATTGCAAAAGATATACGCGACAGACAAAAAGCAAAGAAAAAATTCGTAATGGTTTTACCGGGAGGACGTTCTCCTCATACGCTATTTCAGCATCTCATTCACATCCATAAAAATGAAAATCTGAGTTTCAAAAATGTGATTGTATTCCTCCTTTACGAATTTTACCCGCTTACCAATGCGGCAAACAGCAATCTTCATCAATTACAGGAAGCATTTCTTAATCATGTTGATATTCCCAAGAAAAATATTTTCTATCCGGACGGATTCATGAATAAAAATGACATTTATGATTTTTGCAGGAAATATGAAGATAAAATAAAAGAAAACGACGGTATCGATTTAATGCTCCTGGGTATCGGATTAGCCGGAACAATTGGCTTGAACAGTTCCGGAGCATCTATCAGTTCGCGTACCAATTTCGTTTTGATGGATAATACTTCGCGTAAAGAGTCCGCACAGCTATTCAGTTCTATTGAAAATGTTCCCGCAGGGGTTATCACAATGGGATTAGGTACAATCATGGAAGCAAAAAAGGTGGTTTTGATATCATGGGGTGAAAGTAAAGCCGCCATTATAAAAAAGACGATAGAAGGGCCGTCAACTGATGCTATTCCTGCAACCTGTCTGCAGCACCACCCGAATGCTGAAACCATTATCGACCTGTCAGCGGCCTATGACCTGACGCGTATCAGTCACCCGTGGTTAGTGACAAATTGCGAATGGGACAATAAACTGATACGCCGTGCTATTGTATGGCTATGTCAGCTTACGGGCAAACCCATTCTGAAGCTGACAAATAAAGATTACAGTGAACACGGACTGAGGGAATTACTTGCAATATATGGCTCAGCATACAACGTAAATATCAAAATATTCAACGATATACAACATACAATCACCGGATGGCCGGGAGGAAAACCGAACGCGGACGATTCAAATCGTCCGGAACGTGCAAAACCGTACCCTAAGAAGATCATTGTTTTCAGTCCGCATCCTGATGACGATGTGATATCTATGGGAGGAACATTCCGCAGATTATGCGACCAGCATCACGAAGTACACGTAGCCTATCAGACATCCGGCAATATTGCCGTAGGAGATGAAGAAGTGATTCGTTACTGTGAATACCTGAAAGATGTGAGTGAGAAATATTCCGTAAATGAAAGTAAAGTAAAAGCAAAAGCAGAAGAAATCATCAAATACCTGCGTTACGAGAAAAAAGAAAACGGAAAACCCGAACATCCGGATGTATTATTTATGAAAGGTACCATACGCCGTGAAGAGGCACGTCATGCAAGCCGTTATTCAGGTCTTAAGGACGAAAATATCCATTTTCTCGATCTGCCGTTTTATGAAACAGGGTTGGTTAAGAAAAAACCTCTGGGAGAAAAAGATGTTGAAATAGTAAAGAATTTTTTATTAAGTATCAAACCTGATCAGATCTTTGTTGCCGGCGACCTTGCTGATCCCCATGGAACACATAAGGTTTGTCTTGATGCCGTACTTGCCGCAATAGATGAAGTTAAAACCCAGAAGTGGATGAAAGAATGCCGTGTATGGATGTATCGTGGGGCATGGGCGGAGTGGGAAATGGACCATATCGAAATGGCGGTGCCTATCAGTCCGGAAGAGTTACGACATAAACGGAATGCGATCCTTAAGCATCAGTCACAGGCAGAAAGCGCTCCCTTTCTTGGTGATGACGAACGCCTTTTCTGGCAACGCGCCGAAGACCGTAACCGGGCAACTGCCGAAATGTATAACAAACTCGGACTTGCTTCATACGAGGCAATAGAGGCTTTTGTTCAGTATATTCCGATCAAATAATGTTGAAATTCATAAAAGACTGGATACTTCCAATCGCAATGATCACAGGTGCGCTGACTCATAAATGGGTCAGCCATCTTTCTTTTTTAACGCCATACCTTCTCTTTGCCATGCTGCTTCTTACCTTCTGTAAGATCTCTTTCAAAGATATCCGGTTTCATCCGGCACATTTATGGCTGTTACTGATACAACTGATAGGAAGCATCGGGCTTTATTATCTTTTATTTCCATTCGATCCTGTAATAGCGCAAGGCTCCATGCTGTGTGTATTGATCCCTACGGCAACGGCAGCAGCTGTTATCACAGGAATGCTTGGTGGGAATGTCGGATTTCTCACAACGTATGTCCTTTTCTGTAATATCGCCGTAGCAATTGCCGCCCCGATCTATTTCTCCCTTACAGGAGTACACGAAGAACTGAGCTTCGTACAATCTGTATGGTATATCTGTCAGAAAGTATTTCCTATATTGATTTTTCCTCTCTTTGTTGCAATTGCCATCAGGTATCTGACACCTAAATTTCACAAAGCGCTACTCAGCATCCCCCAGCTCGCATTTTATTTATGGGTTTCCGCCCTGACAATTGTTACAGGAAATACAGTACAATTCATGCTTAACCAGGACAACACCGAATATAAAACGGAAATCGGATTGTTAGTCGTATCACTTATTCTTTGCTGCTTACTATTCCTGGCAGGAAGACGTATCGGAAAACATTACGGGGACCCGATCTCATCCGGTCAGGGACTGGGACAAAAAAACACAATCCTTGGTATATGGATGGCGCAAACTTATCTCCACCCGCTCACAGCCATTGCTCCCGCAGGATATATCCTGTGGCAAAACATCATCAATTCATATCAGCTTTACCGTAAAGGAAAGACATCCAAAAAATAAATTACATATCCCTATTCCTACTTTTCAATCAATGATCACTTTCAATGTCCGGACTGTATGTTCTCTAATGATACGAACCAAATAAGTACCCGGAGAAAAACGGGTTACGGATATTTGCTCTTTGTCTTCATTTGCTTTTTGTGTATATAACAAACGGCCGGAAAGGTCTATGAGCTGAATTGTTTCGTCACCTTTCAAGCCATTGATATAGAAATAGCTTTTCGCCGGGTTTGGAGCAAGGGTGATTGACTTTTCTGTAATTTGTTCCGTACTGACAACCGGGTCACAGGAAACGTCATTCAGGGCAATGCCTTCGCGTTCCTTCAACACATCTGTCGCTATCGTACAAAAGGGGTATCCGGAAACAGTGAATGTATAAGAAACATAGTCTGTACGGGAGATGACACTTTCTGCCTTCAGATGACGTACGGTCAATATTTCGAAGTCGAGATAGCCGTCGTTATCTGTTTTCACCACAATCGGCGAAAGGCCATCAGCACTGATTGTCACATCCGTGTTGCGCAAGGGATTGCCGTCACAACGTTCCGCTATCAGGATTTTTTTGGTTTGTCCGTAGTAGACTTCCATATACCCCGTACTCCCATGAAATTTAGGGGCTTGTTCCAAGTCGACACCTTCGCCGGGTATCGCATCGATGATATAATTATCGCGTGTATTCCAATGCCAATAGCCTAATCGGATTGGGAAAAAATAGGTGTCCGTATGATTAATTCGTTCCAACCGGGTGCGGTAAAAACGAGTACTCCCTCCTATTCCATAGGAAGATCCGAATGTAATCAAGTTTACATTGCCTATCAGCGTGTTATCTTCAAAGATCATCGGAGTCGATGGCAACGGGTCTGTGAGTGGAAGGCTTCCACCGTTTACATCTACACACGATATCGCGGCATTTACATCCGTAAAATTCACTTTATCGCTCACAGCTTCAACCTTCACTGTATTACGACGATAAATAACGCCTTTATTCCGCTCACCCGTAGCGGTCCATATGCCGCGAGCCAGATTACAACCTTCCCATGCTTTAAGTATTATGGTATTATCTTCATACAGGCTGTTTTCATAAGAAGTTTCCGTATCACCATACAAGGTATAGCGCAGACCCGCAATCCCAGACAAACGGGCATATTCCGCACTCCGCATAGATGGCGCCGTTCCATGCAGATAAATAAAATTGCCGCTTATAACCGTGTTACTATCCCAGTTTGTTCCCACCGGATTATATCCCATACCAAACATTTTGTTATTTTCTATCCGTCCTTCGGCACCCGATGCTATCAAAAACGAATTGGAGTCAAAGCTATCCGAATACACCTCATTATGATGCTTATATCCACTACCCATAATACCCTGATGGCGAAAACGACGAAGGGAATTATAGGCCACTTCGTTATTCACGTTGCTGCCGATAGTCATCGCCTTAATTCCCTGATGACGGTTATCCACTACCGTTCCCCTGTCAATTATCACATTATGATGGACATAGCCATTTCCGCAAACCATACCCGTCACACTTGCACCGTAATAATCGACCGTTACGCCGGCTATTTCGTTATATGAACCGGCTCCCATATGGTTCAGGAACAATGGATTAAATCCGATACCGATATACCCCATCCCACCATTGGCGCCTTGTTTAATAATTCCATTAAAAACCTTGATATTTGTATAATTCCACAAGCCTGCACGTATACCGAAAGAAGCTTCTTCGTTATAAGCATAGTCATTCCATGCGCCACCAATCACTGCAGGAGTTTCATTATCATATATAACAGTATGACCATCAAGATCCAATTCAACATTATGAGCCTTAATATTAATAGCGGCAGTCGGAACTGTAATATCTTGTGTAAGCACGTATTTAGCATTACTCTTTGTCAAAGTATAGGGTAGAGGCAGGCCTTCAAAATCTTCAGGAATGCGAATAATATCATCCGTCAGTTCTTTGGTCGTAAAAGTATGATCACCGGAAATAATCAGACTTCCGTCATAATCCTGCACTTTTATACGATAATGATAAATCGTATTCGGTTGTAGACCTTTTAAATAATGCAGATGCCGGTAATAATAAGAATCCGACCGGGCAGTCGTCTGTCCGTAATCAGAGGTTACCCCGTATTCAATTACCGATATCGTCGGAAGATTAGTTGAAAAACTAACAGCACAGGATGTATAGGAATGATAAACCCAAAAACCTTCATCATATTCAAGTATCAGTTCGTCACCAAACGTTTCCTTAATAAACGGCTCCGTATCCGGAGCAAAGTTTGTCAGTCTGAAATTGAAGAAATATTCATCATCATTTGCCGGATTCTGTATTAACTGTGGCGGAATAAGTCTACCATCAGAGGTATATAAATGGGTATGCACAACAGTAGGTCGATCAGCATACGACAGTATATTACCTTCCATACCCCACACGGATTTTTGCGCGGCAAAAGCACAAACCGGAACAAACAATAGTAAAACCCGGACTAAAACAGATGAACGACACATAACAGTTTGAAATTCAAGATTAATAATTACACAAAAATAAGAAAAAAATCAGAATTCCAATAGGCATGGTATTAAGAAAAAAAGGAAAAGCTCATATCTCCTCCTCTAATTTTTCAGGATGACGCGAAACCCACAAATTAAACGCCGCTGAAAGATAAAAAGCCACCGTCAACCGGTAATACGATCCCGGTTATAAAACTTGCCGCATCGCTACATAGGAACTGAACTGCACCGTTTAGTTCGGTAATATCCCCGAAACGCTTCATCGGAGTCCGGGCAATCACTTTTTTACTTCTGTCGGTTAACGAGCCGTCCGGATTAATAAGTACCGCCCGATTTTGATTGCCTATAAAGAAACCGGGTGCGATTGCATTTACACGGATACCGTCACCAAATTTCAATGCCATTTCCATCGCCATCCACTCTGTAAAATTGGAAACACCCGATTTAGCGACCGAATACCCCATAACACGGGTGATGGATGTATATGCGGCCATCGAAGTGATGTTTACGATCGATGCCTTCTTTTGTTCAGACATGACTTTGCCGAATATAAGTGAAGGATATACGGTACCATTCAGATTTAAGTCGACCACTTTGTCCCAATCTTCCAGTTTCATATCAAAAATATTCTGCTCCGGTGTCAGTGTCGCGCCCGGTATATTTCCTCCGGCCACATTAATCAGTCCGTCAATCCGCCCGAAGAGTTTCACGATTTCATCCCTGCATTCATTCAATGAATCCACATTCAACACATCCGATTGCAGGAAAACAGACTTTCCGCCGGTTGCTTCGATTTCCTTTATCAGAGCATTTCCTTTTTCTTCCGATCGACCCAAAATCACACTAATCGCACCTTGTGAAGACAAATATTTGGCCACATTCGAACCTAAGACGCCATATCCGCCTGTTACAATAATAACCTGATCTTTTATATTAAATAATTCATTCATGATACTTTGCTTTTAGTAATTATTATCTGCAAATATACATGACAAATCTGAATTATCATACACTGCTGCTAAAACTAATCAATTTGAATCGTAACCACTTTATTCCTATTCGGATTAAAGTAAACCGTATTATTATCAATCCAACCAAGACGATTTGCGTTAGAAATATAATTTGTGTCTTTATATGAAAAGCTAGTCAACTGCTTCAATTTTTCCGAATTAAAATTGTACAACCAAAGCTGTTCGTAGCCGGATCTGTCTGAAATAAAAAGAAGATATTTTTCATCAGGTGAAATCAACGGACTACAATCATTGTAAGGAGTATCCATAACAAGCTTCAACTGTTCAGTATCTACAGAATATTCATATATGCCATAAATATAATTCTCATTTTTTGCATGAAATAGAAAGCGGTCATCGTCTATCCAAGCTCCTCTCTCTGAATATCCCCAATATGTTAAATTATTTGCTTTCCAATCCAATATAGTACGGCTTGCTCCTGTTTTCGAATCAATTAATAAATAGTAGTTTTCTCTTTGCTCATCATCAATCAACATACAAAGTATTTTATCTCCTGTTTTACTAAAGACGGGTTCATATTTGGAATAATGGTCGTTTGTCAGCTTTTTTATTGTCTTTGATTGGCAATCGTAAACAGCAATTTGACTTGCCATACCGTTTCCTGTATTTATTTCGCCTTTGTCTGTATGAAAAACAATTGTCTTTCCGTCAGGCGACCAATCAGGAGAATAGCTGTTTATTTCTATTTTCTCCGGATTTTTCCCATTCATGTCAGATATAAATATAGTAGAAGCCATACGTTCAAATTGATCATACCATGTATAATAATGATCGACATAAGCAACCCGATCCTTCCCCGGAGAAATAACAGCTTGAACGAATTCCGCATCCTTTGAAAACAATACATTTTGCGATGGCAATCGATTCGGCACACTCATGATTGTATCGGATATAGTAGATGAAAAACCATCTTTCAAGGCCTTCACATAGAAATAATATACTTTTTGATTTGTCAAATGACTGATATGACAAACAGCTAGTCCGCTATGCCATTCATTTATCGTACCTACTTTAATATAGTTTCCATGGAGATTATCAGATTGATAGACTTCAAAATAATCAGGAGTAGCCAATGGCTCCAAGCAACAGATTCTCGTTTCAACAGCTTCGAATTGCGGATATGCAAATGAAGTTGGCCATTCAACCGTGATCATTTGATCCCCTATTAACAAATTAGGACTTGGAGTCCAGATTCTTACCGCATTCGGATCATCAGGTACTTCAATCGGAGTCGACACATCCTCGGCTACCGGTTCATCATTATTTTCAAGAAGATCATTAGATTCATTATCAGTACTACAGCCGACCGCAAATAATGAAAAAATAAAAACCACCACCCATATAAAATACTGCTTAATCATATCTTTTAAGTAAATAATCAAAATTAAGCAGCAATATGAGAGTATTTAATGCACAGTCCTTTTCCCAAGTTTGCCAATGCTCTGTTGGTTGCATAGAAAAGAGTGTCTGTACTTACATAGTCGA
>JAITVS010000399.1 GCA_031285685.1 Tannerella sp. | reverse complement strand
ATGAAAGGATCGATACTTCTTCATTATCACCCGGGCTATATTTTTTCCGTATCTATGATCACAACAATAAGCAAAAAGTAATCAAAGCAATCAAAGCATATTAACAACCCAAATTTCTATTTGTTGCATGAACATACTCTTATTATGAGACAATCTGTTCATGCAACAAGTAGTTTACCTTGAAACGGAAACCGGAAAACCTGCTTCTCTGACTTTTTCCGCTATCTTTTTTAATGTTTCCATCGGGACTTTTTGCAATGTCTTCACCGGAGTTTCGCGGCTGATCGTATATATCATTACTTTTTCTGGACGGATTCTTTTCAAAGCATCAATCCACAGATCGATATCTTCAGCATGTGTGTTATCTATCCGGACACCATTATGTTCCCCTTGCAGAAATATGGTTTGAATGATCAGTTTTCCATTGAAACGGCACAATTGTTCGATCAGTTTTGCAGCGGTGAAATCGTGTATGACCGGTTGGTCTATCTGCTCGATGAGTTCATCTCTTGCAGCGTCAAATTTCATCAGGTTTTCGTCTACTTTACAAAGAGCCTGCACAACCTCCTCTTTATGCAGCATGGTTGAGTTGGAAAGAACAGCCACTTTGGCCTCCGGACAAAGTAGATTTCGTATTTCAATCGTATCATCAATAATACCGGCAAAATCAGGATGCATGGTTGGTTCACCATTGCCGGAAAATGTGATGACATCAGGACATATCCCTTCTGTTTTCATTTGGGTAAGCTTTTCAGCAAGCGCCTTCTTTACATCTTCACGGGAAGGCGCCTGAGTATACGCATGACGTTCGACATTGAGACCACATTCACAATAAATACAATCAAATGTACATCTTTTCCCATCTGCAGGAGACAGATTTATTCCTAACGAAACCCCTAAACGGCGGCTATGGACAGGGCCATATACTATTCTATCAAAAAGTATTGTTGACATTGTTTGATCCTATTTAAGATATAAATTCTACAATTTTAATTATCTATACAAAGTAACGTCTTTTTTTAAAATTTCCACCGTAATTGTGCATATAAATCGATTTTATCGCGCCCCTCGATCTCTTCCAGACCGGAACTTATAATCTCCCTGTCGTAATAATGTGCCCATGCAGCCTTTACAGAAACATAAAGCTTCTTTGTAAAATTATAGCGTAAGACAGTAGATAAACGGATACCTTCACCATAGAAAGAAGGAATATAGAAACTGTAAAGCATATTCTTTTCATTGGAATAAACACGGCTATTGTAATCATCTGTATGAAAATAAGCAGCATACATATCTGCCTGAACAGGTGAATTCGTCTTTTTCCATCCTATACTCTGCGAAATCACCCAACCACGATTTGAAGATGATTTATTATCATCATAGATATTCCCCTCAATGGATGTGCGGAAAATCATTATTCCGGAAGGTTTATGTGTGATTTGCAAACGCACCCTGTGTTGATCAGCCGGTAAAATCATTACTTCATTTTCACCTGTTACGTTTTTTTCGCGTTGTCGGAAACGGTATCTTGCAGATATTGTCGTGTTTCTTATCCTGTTGAAATCGGTCTGAATCATATATTCCTGTCCGGATGAGGGAGCATCTATTCCATATTTAATCCATGGAAAACGAAAAAAATCGGCATATCCCGAAAATCTCCAGTAAGCAAAAGGCGCCCACTGCATACTGATGTACAATCCATCTTCATTCTGAACAGTTGAATTTTGTGAAAATGCATTCCCGCAAAATGCCTGGTATTTCCGGTCATAATGCCTATGTAAAATGATCGCTTTCAATCCGGAAGAAGCACTCCACTGGAAAGCATTCAGAGTGGCCAATGCGCTGTTTTCCGAAAGTGCGGTTTCTCCAAAAAATACAAGCTGCCGGTGTCTCCATGTGTAATCCATTCCGATATTCGTATTACGTTTTCCCCGGAAATAAAAGATGTTGTATGGTTTTAATTCCGGCTCAACAGATAATCCTCCGAAAGAATATGTCAAAGCTGTCACTCCAATCAGAAATCGAGGGCTTACATACCTTATGTTTCCTCCGATAGTTTCGATCCTGATATTACGCTTTTTCTCCAGATCTCCTTCCGTTCGGTGTAACCCGTCTGTTTTAAATGATGAAATCGTATATTCGTCTGCTGTTGCATCAGCTTTACGATTTGAATAGAAAGCACTGACATCGAATTTTCCGACTGAAAGGGTTGAGGCAACCCCTCTGAAGAAATCGTTTTCATTTGTTGAATAATGGCGCCTGAATCCGTTATTCCGCCGTTCGGCCTGCGACAAAATACTACTCCGTGACGGAGTAAAATCATTACTTATTACAAGCCCCTGACCAAATGAAATTTTATAATCCCCGATAGCCAGTGTTCTTATTGTGCCCAGATCTTTCAAAAGAGCATGCACCGAATAAAAATCATATCCTTTATTATAACTGTTCCAAAAAGCTTCTCCTGCATCTTTTTCCGCAACAACCCCTACCTGAAGACGATTATCAAACGAATAAGAATACCGCAATGATGTATAAAAAGGTTCACCGACATATTTCCGGTTGGGGTATTGTTGCAGTATACTGTCAGGAAGTTCTTTATAACCTTTCTTCTCATTCAAACACCTGTCATATCGCAGCAAAAATTCGTTTGTGCCGAATTTCAGGAGATTTTTTATGGTGAAGGGACGGGTTTTGTCGATTTCTCCGACATAAATGAACGGAAGAATCAGTTCTATCGTCTCCACATCCAGAAACCGTATATTTTTCAGTTCATAGATTGAAACGAATTCACCCTGTTTTTTCAGATAATCAAGAATATTCAGGATTTGTATATCGGAGAGGAATGGAATCTGCTTCAGTTGTTCCGCTGTTATCCGGTTGAGATTTAAAGGGTTTTCCGATAAATATGAGAGGTCATTATATAATTTTTCGATGGATTCGGGGTTTTCTTCCGACTCTTCTGCTATTTCTTCTATATAGTCCATCCATTTATCAACAGATATTACTTCCTGACTATAAGAATTATAACAATTTATCAACAAGGTTATTGACCATATTATCAACAACCATCGTATCCGATGATGATCTTTTACTGATGAATGTGTAGCTTTCATAATAAATAATATATAGTTTAGTGTTTGGATTTTGATTTTACTCCTTTTCAAAAAGAAAAAGAGATGCCCAGTCCCATGCTTACACCAAGTACAGAGTGATAGACCATACCTATATCTGCGTCAATGCCTGCAATACGGTAACCTACACCTAATGATGGCCTGAGGGGAGATGTTCTTACGCCGGCGCGTATTTTAAAATCATCAAACGGCATATATTCCATACCGAAAGATCCGGAGACCGGTTCTTCGTCGCAATTATCAACACTTCCGGTTATTAACACAGTGTTTATAACTTTCCAGCTGAAACCCAATTGCACTGAATAAGAAGCAATATGCTCATTATCAATATTCTTATCTCCTACTTTGATAGATGGCATATGCAATATTGACAATCCCGTCAACACATTTTCAACAGGACAACAGGAGATTCCTATATCTGCTGATATTCTCCCGGAACTTTCTTCAAAGAGTTCCGACTGAAGCAATACATATTGGACTGCTATTCCAACAGTCCACTTTTCAGCGACCTGTTTGCCCATCGACAGCCGGAAAAGACTTTCCCGATATTCATCATATCCGAAAGATGAAATCTCTAATCCTGCCGGAATAACATCATTCAAATAATAAAATCCTCCGCTTACGGTAGCCAATTCGCTTACGGAATACCTGTTATAATAATTAGCGTATAATTTGCTTTGCGTTTGAGTTGCAAGAAGAGCCGGATTATACAAAGGCATTTCCGTTACACCCCCTCCCCCTATGCCAAGTGTGCGTAAATCAGGTATTCGTAGGTTATCAATTGCATGTACCGCCAAACATAGAAGCCACCCAAGAATAAGAAGCATTGTGATTTTTCTCATGGTACTGGTTTTTAAAAGATTAACACCCTTTGCAAAAATAAGACATAAGATTCCATTTTCAAAGAAAAAAGATGATTTTTTCACATAGAAAAATTAAATGAATAAAAATATCAAAAAAAATTGCAGATAAAAAAAAAAGTATTACCTTTGCACCCGCATTCAATCGAATGCCTCGGTCGATTCACTAGCTCAGCAGGTAGAGCACATCCCTTTTAAGGATGGGGTCCTGGGTTCGAGCCCCAGGTGGATCACTAAAGGGTCAAAATCGACATAGACAAAACCCCAAAAAGGTAAGCGAGTAGGAGGGAAATAAAATAGTTTTCTTCCTATTTTATTTCCCGACCTCTCACACCACTGTACATGCCGTTCGGCATACAGCGGTTCCTTACTTATGATACAACTTTACGGTAACAGTCCGATAGAAAAGGATAATTGGCCCGTCTCAAGTTGTCATTATTCAAAGCACCGGAAAGGATATGGCTATGGGAAATATGCCAATAACCCTTTCGGGTATTTGCCCATTCCCATGCCTTGCCTTTATCTATCCCACACGGAACAGGGGACTTAGGGGACCGCCTTGGGAGACTCCGGATAGGCTATCCTCAAACTTATTACCTATTACTATGCGTTGATATTTTCTGCATTCCTCCTTTCAGCAGGTAACATTCATTCAGATTCCATTTCGCAATGGACACCCTTGTCTTGGGCTGGACACTTCCCGCTATCAGGGCGCGTTTAGGACTTACATCTATTAAAATAGAACCATGCTGGGCGAACATAAAAAAACTCCTGGAATTTAACTACTCCAGGAGTTTTTTATGCTTTTACTCAATTACATTTATGTTTCAAATCAAGATGATAAAAATCCTTTTCATTCCGGATTCAGGTAGGTAAGGACCTGGCCACTTAGTTGTAATAGTGAAATTTCACATAATTTTGTATTATATTCGGCAATAGACTGACGTTCCTCGGCTTCAAGGAGATTATTCTGCGCTTCCCGGAGTTCGATACCCGACAAATCTCCCAGCTTATAACGTTCGAGGGCTATCTCATAATTTTCCTGTGCGGCGATCAGGTTTTCTTTTTCCAATCTCCATAGGTCAAGATTATTCCGGTATGCCATCCAAAGATTGGAAAGGTCCGCTTTCAATCCAAGCTCTAATTCCTGAATACGAAGGTCACTGTTTTCAATCTGAATACGCGCATTGCGCTGCTCGCGACGACGG
>JAITVS010000383.1 GCA_031285685.1 Tannerella sp. | reverse complement strand
AATCAGCTGGTTAAATCATATCGCCGCTTTGCCGACCGTCCGCAGGAGAACTATACGACCGAAATCCTGGGACGCTGGCATGGAGAAGGAACTTCCAATAAAATACCGCGTGTAAATATGGCTACCCATATCAACGACAACTATATTTCCGACAGATATGTAGAAAATGGTGATTATTGGAGATTCAGCAATATTACAATCGGATATGATTTCAAACATCTATGGCGTAAAATGCCTTTACAGCAAGCGCGATTCTATATAACCGGACAAAATGTATTGACATTGACGAACTATTCGGGTTTTGACCCGGAAGTCGGTTATAGCGGCAATAATAATTACTCATGGAGTCAGGGGGTTGATCTCGGTTTTTATCCATCTCCTGTTTCATTCTTATTTGGTATATCACTTAAATATTAAAGCATACGATTATGAAAAAGATTTTAATATACATTTGGGGGATTTTCATGCTAAGCGGTTGCTCCGATTTTCTTGCAATAGAAGATTTAATGCAAAAGAATTCATCCAATTTCCCGCAAACGCAGGACGATATTTATTCTTCGTTATTATCGGCATACGCTGCAATCGGCGAAATGAACGGTGAATATTGGCAAAACTTCCTCATCTTATCGGAAACAATGTCCGATGATCGTTTCGGCGGTGGCAGTACGGTCGACCGGATGATACTTGCTGTCAATGAATTTAAAAAAAGTACGGACAATATGTATTCCTTTTTATGGGGTAAATATTATAAAGGTGTCAACCGGGTTCATTTTGTGTTGGAAAGCCAGGATCAGGTAATTTGGGAAAACGAACAGCAAAAGAATAAGATTATCGGCCAGGCTCATTTCCTGAGAGCGTATATATATTTTGATTTGTGCCGGCTTTTCGGAACTGTTCCATTGATATTGTCGACCAAATCCGAATCGTTGCCTAAAGCTTCGGCCGACGAGTTGTTTTCCTGTATCTTTTCCGATCTGAAAGAAGCGATCGTCCGCCTGCCATCTGTAAAACTTGCAGACATAGCCGAAAACGAAAGATCTTTAGCCACCAAATGGGCTGCCGAAGCATTGATCGCGCGAGCCTGGTTGTTTTATAGCGGCTACTATAAAAAGGAATCTGTTCAGTTAACCGATGGTTCAACTTTGAATAAACAAGACATTACGAGCTATCTTGATGATTGTATTGCCAACAGCGGGCATGACCTGATACCTGATTTCAGAAATTTATGGCCATATGCGTATTCAAAAGAATATGGATATGCAAAAGACAACGGACTGGAATGGATTGGAGAAAACGGCGCAAACGTAGAAACCGTATTCGCCTGGAAATATTCCCCGTTGGGCGGCAATTTCGCTAATCGGGTGAGTTTATATTTTGGGATAAAAGGCCAGACTCAGATCCCTTTCGGACAAGGTTGGGGTTTTGGTACCGTCAATCCGCAGTTATATGATTTATGGCCGGATGAAGATCATAGAAAACAAGGATCCATATACAACGTCAATGATCCGAGTGAAGGAACCACCGGTTTTGTATGGAACGGAGAAGCCAACCAGCAGGAGACCGGTTACTGGCAAAAGAAGTATATGCCTGTTAATGTGAGAGATGCGAATGATAGAATTGTCAATTACAGCGTTGTGATGTATGGCGCAACGACCAATTTCCAGGTTAACAATACGCAGGACATTGTGGTTATCCGTTTTGCCGATGTATTGTTGATGGCCGCCGAATTAGGATCGTCTAACGCGCAGGAATATCTCGACAGAGTCAGGGCAAGGGTAAAGCTCCCGCCTGTACCGGTTACATTGGAAAATATAAAAAAAGAGCGTAGATTTGAATTGGCTTTTGAAGGAATACGTTACCATGATTTGCTAAGATGGGGAGATGCGGAGAAAGAAATAAATAAAATACAGAATGTGCCGGCTTATACATTAAACGTATTAACCCCTGTGACCATTAAGTTCAGACCGGAGACAGGAGGTTTCTTGCCCATACCTGAAAATGAAATACTGTTATCGAATGGAGTTTTGGAGCAAAACCCGGGATGGACAGGACCCGAAGCACAGTATTAAAGTTGTTAATATCCTGAATATGATTAATCGTCGTCAATTCATTAAGCGAGTAGTTATTGGCTATGGCAGTCTGTTACTATTACCGGGTTGTGTTCGCGGAACGCAAAAAGGAGTTTATCGTGTTTTAACGAACGAAGAAGCTGATTGCCTGGGATGCATCTGCGAACAGTTTATTCCTGCCGATCAATATGTCGGCGCCCGTGAAGCCGGTGTTGTCAATTACATCGACAAAGTATTGTACCGGTATTTCCCCGAATTAAAAGAAACGTACCAAAAAGGTATATACTCACTGGAAGCATACTGTAAAGACACCTATGGGAAGTTCTTTGCTCAATTAGATTGGAATACCCAATATACTTTGATGGTAAAAATGGAAAAAGCCGAACTGCCCGAATCTTTTTGGGAGAGGGTCTTGCAAAAAGATTTTTTTAATATGGCACTTCGTCATACGATGCAAGGATATTACGGGCCTCCACGGCATGGAGGGAATAAAGATTATGTAAGCTACCGTATGATGCGGTTGGATTTTCCATTATTAGCAGGACAAAACAGATATGAAAAATAGTCGGAAAACAGCAATTGTAATCGGGGCTGGGGCCGGAGGCGGAGTTGTTGCAAAAGAATTAGCCTCAAACGGAATCCGCGTAACATTATTTGAACGTGGAGATTGGCCTGATTACGACAGGCATATCAATGATGAATTAATTTCACAGCGTGTGCAGGTATTGGATTCAGCCTTTGGCCCGGACTGGAAAAAAAATCCACGTGTTCTCGTAAGAAAAGACGG
>JAITVS010000371.1 GCA_031285685.1 Tannerella sp. | reverse complement strand
TGACAAATGAAAGTTTATTTTTTTGTCATTACCTGAGATGCGGCATGTAGCCATATCTATATTTTTATGAATAAATATTTCCACAAACATAAATAAACACCCGTACAGCAGGGGGGATTTTTCTTTTCTATCGGTGGACAAAATCCGCCCGCCCCTTCAATCCATGATAAAAAGAGGCATAACGCTTCACATCATAAAAAAAATCCTCCGGAAAATAAAAATAATAATCCCCGAAAAAACAAATTCCGCTTATGTTTGTAAAAAGTAAAAAATTTAAATACAAAGCATTGGAAAATATTAAACGTAAACGGCAGATCCGGAAAATATCATTCGGTTTACTGGTATCGTTCACTCTATGTCTGATTGCCTGTAACCGGACAAAGCAGGATAATCCGGCAAATGGATACAAACTTCTGATCGGATGGGGAACACGGCCGCCCGGCATAGTCCCCCTTGACTCCCTGATTATGAGTGATCCGTTTGTATTGGCCGATGAGGCGACACAGATGTATTATCTGACCGGAAGCGGCGGTAATCTATGGAAGAGCGCCGATCTGAAAATGTGGGAAGGGCCATATAACTATATCGAGATCGATACCGCATCGTGGATCGGAACACAGCCAATGATCTGGGCGCCCGAACTGCATAAATATAAAAATAAATACTATTGTATCGCCACCTTTACAAATACACAGCTCATTGTCGACACGGTACCGGATCGGTACGACGTACAACGGCGCTCTCCCCATATCTTAGTTTCCGACAGGCCGGAAGGGCCGTATCGTCCCATAAATAAAAATTTCTATCTGCCCGAGAAATGGTCTACACTCGACGGTACGCTTTGGGTAGAGGACGGAAAACCTTATCTGGTATTCTGCCATGATTGGATGCAGATTATCGATGGAATTGTGAAGTATGTCGAACTCGCTCCCGATTTGTCCGGGCCGGCCGGAGAACCGACAGCCATGTTCAAAGCATCGGACGCCTCCTGGCCGAGAGAAATGAGTTCAATCGGCGAACTTACTTATGGCATGCCTTTAGACGGATATGTGATAGACGGCCCCTTCTTCTTCAGAACCGAAACAAACCAGCTGGGAATGCTTTGGGCAAGCTGGAGTGACAAACGTTATGCACAGGGAGTAGCTTACTCGGTATCCGGAAAACTCTCCGGCCCGTGGGTACAGACAGACAAACCATTGAATCCGGACAATTCCGGACATGCGATGCTATTCCGCACATTTGAAGGAAAAATTTTGCTCTCCATGCACACCCAAAGCCTCAACCCGGAAAATCCGGGCCCGCGAAAGCCGGTCTTTTTTGAAGCAGATCTTTCCGGAAATGAACTCAAAATACTGGGTAAATATCCGTAAACCATCCATAAATTACGTCATGAAACGGAGCTATAACAGCCTATATTAAAACGAAGAAACTCATATTTTAATAATTATACGCTATGAAACAAAACCTGGTTTTTATAAAATCGCCAAAATCATTCATAATAAAGAATGTTCATTTCCTGTTCCTTTTGTTTTTTCCTGCCTTCTTATGCACAACTACTGCACAGCCTCCATTCGGTGTGGCGCCACAAGTTCAATTGCCGGGAATCGCCCCCGAAACCAACATCAATCCGAACGGATATCCAAGAGTGTTACCCGACATGAGCGCTATATTCAGCATCAAAGTGCCTGATGCACAACACATCGAGGTACACGTAGGAATCGGCCATCATTATGACATGAAAAAAGCCGACGACGGTGTCTGGACAGTAACAACAGATCCTTTGGTTCCGGGCTTCCATTACTATTCGCTTGTCGTTGACGGCGTAAGTTTTTCCGATCCTGCCAGTGAGTCATTTTACGGAGGCGGAAGAATGAGCAGCGCCATTGACATACCCGAAAAGGACTGCGACTTCTACGAAATCAAAAATGTGCCGCACGGGGTTATACGCTCGGGAAATTATTACTCAAAAGTAACCCGATCGTGGCGACCGGTAAACATTTATACTCCGCCGGGCTACGATAAAGAAACCGGCAAAAAATATCCCGTACTTTACATCCAACATGGCGGCGGCGAAGATCACCGGGGCTGGGCAATACAGGGAAAAACGGCGACAATACTCGATAATCTGATCGCCGAAGGGAAAGCGCGCGAAATGATTGTCGTTATTGCAAACGGCAACCTGGGCCGTGGCGGCTATAACAAAAAGGGTATGGAGCCCTTCATAGAAGAAATGATTGATAACATTATTCCTTACATAGAAAGTAATTACCGGACGCTTACCGATCAAAAACACCGCGCTATAGCCGGATTGTCCATGGGGGGAGGACAATCGTTCTATGCCGGCCTGCAAAACACAGCTGTATTCGGCTCTGTCGGCATATTCAGTTCCGGTCTTTTCGGTGGCATAGCGTTGCAGGGAGCGCCTGCCTTTAACGCAGAAGACGAAATCCCCGGCTTATTATCCGGAGCCAAATCGTTTAATCAGCAGCTGCAATTGCTTTATATTTCCGTCGGTGAACAGGATGTACGTCTTGAAGCGACCCAAAAACAAATTGAAATCTTTAAAAAATACGGCTTAAACGTCACATTCGCAACTTTCCCCGGCGATCACGAATGGCAGGTCTGGCGAAAATCACTACATGATTTTGCCTCCAGATTATTCTGATTAACTTACTTCCGCTACCATATTTAATAGCCCAATCGGTTCATTTCTGATCTGATTGGGCTATAGGTTTAAAGATCAATTTTGTGTACAAATATTCCCTTTATTTATTCATTCTTTTAGCTAATTCTTCGATCGCATTGCCTAAGAAAACATACGGTGTCGCGGTGGTGATGATGGCTTCATTCTGTCCCCAGATAAAAGGCCAGTCGTCTTTGTTTTCATAGAAATCGGGTTGCAGAAATAACAGGCCGGGCACAACTCCACCAGCGATGAATGTAAAGTCGGCGCGGTTGCTGCCATAGGTCATTTTTTTCGATTGGGCGCCAATGGCGGCTACAAATGAAATGTTTGAATAGGGATGACAACCGAAAAGATAATTTAACCCTCTGTACACATATTCTTCATCGATGATATCGGGATAATACTTATTTGCAAAGTAGTTGTTGATTGCCCAACTCATAATCGGCCCGTTGCCCGCCCAACCGCGTCCGCCCATCGGTACGCCATAAGGACTTTTTGCAGTAACGGTATCCGATTCTTCCTTGTATTTCAGAATGTAAGGGCGTAATTTTTGATGAAAACCGGCGTCCATATAGGGATATACGGCAAAGGCATACGAAATTCCATTCGCAACCGGTACATTTCCTGGCATATTCGTGTTGATCGTAGGAGCGTCGAGCATCTTCCAGAGCGCTTCTTCAAATACGATTTTATACTTTTCATCTTTTGTGGCAATATAAAGCTGAAGTGCCGCTGACATATTGCCCCCCCCAAAGCCAAACACGCCGTGACGGGGAATAGCATCTGCCGGTTTATTCACATTCTCGTCCCACATCTTTTGAGCACAGGCTAGTGCCCGCTTCGACAGATCGGGATTAAAATTTTTCAATACACGACTCGCAGCAGCCAAAGAAGCAGCCATAGCATAATCCATAAACGCATTTCTGTTGGTAAACACCCAACGGTCGTCCGGCGTTCCGCTTGATAATCCATCCGTTTCATAAGGTTTCAGACCCGGATTATAAGGTAGATTATCCGTAATCGTTGCCGCGTCGCCCAAATGATGATACTGATGCAAATTGCCTACAATGATGCCCCACACCGGATGACCGACATTCTCAATCTGGGCGACTAATGCCAGCACCCCGTGTTCAACTTGCTGCAACAGATCATTTTTGCCGTCCGGACGGTGCAGATCGGTATATTTCGTTTTCTGATCGACATAAGTCATATCCCGATCCGGAGCAAACGTTTCGTAGATCTGTACCAGGTCCATCACAACAGAATTATGCGAACCTGTCTGAATATCAAAATCACCCGCATCATACCAGCCGCCGACATTCAGACCCGGAATACGCTCAAACGGTTTGAAGCGGGTATCGGTCGTATCACCCATACTATACCCATCAAAATGCCGGTGGTTCAACGGCGCCTGAATAGCGTCATCTTCATAAGGCGTGCCATGCCAGATGCGATAACCCTCATTTACTGTCATGTGATCCATTTGCACGGGTAGCCACACATCCATTGTCGTATGCCAAAGCCCGTCATACACATTCTTGTCAATCGGAAAAACATTTGTTTTATAGCCCCCGTATTCAATATAATAGATACCCGGCTCTCTGACCGAACTGAAATCAAATGTCAGGTAATTATACCGCAGATATCTGCCCCAAACGTTCGCATCAGCCGAAAACATTTTACGCGCTGTCCCGTCTGCTGCAACCTGATACAATGTCGCTACCGCCATAGGCGTGTCATTCTTATCCAGTTCGATGACCGCGATTTTTTGTTGCGCGGGTGTATAACCTACCTGCGAAAAACCGATTACCGGCTCACGGGTCCAGTCCGGAATGGCATTGGGTTCCACATACCATTCCATTACTTTTCCGGTCCGGTCACCGGGTAATATACTGCGCATCACATAGCAACCGTTTTGTGCAAGAACACGTCCGTCGAAAAACAGGATATCCGAATCGGATTGAATGGTCAACCGACGTTCCGGATCATCCGGAGCCAGAACAAAAGTCCTGGCAGTCGAGATCGGAAGAGGATCCAGGAACTCTTCTCTCCCCCGATCATCGAAAGTGGAGTGATCATATATTTGCTGAATCTTTTCCTTTTTAGGTCTTACATATGTATCACTCGATGGATAACGGGGGAATAATTTCGGTTTACCGTCGGACATATAAATACTTTCCCAATAACCCGGAGGGAAAAACTCCAGATTCAGTCCGGCGCGCCCGACCAACTTCGGCGGAACGGGTTTTTCAAGGATCACCTGAATTAAAAAACCTTTACCCCGAGGCATAACCTTCAATTCCGAATTAAAATCAAAATCTTCGTAACGAAGGGTCGTTGAAATCGTTTTATTATCCCGGTCCACATGGCGATTGACAATAGCAGGTACCAAATCCCACTGTTCGGGTGTATTATGAAGACGAACCGCTCCGCCGGTAGCCGTTCTGACCCCATGATGAATCAACTCTATCCCGGCTGTTTTCTCATCAAAGAAAACCGGGTTGTAGCGGTTGCTGTATACCAACACATTTACACCGCGTGTTTCGAAATATTCCAGTTCGTTCAATTCCAACTGCTGACTGTATGAAGACATACTGCACAACAAAAAGAAAAATATAAATAATGGTTTGATTTTCATCGTATTATTATTTTTACATTCATGTAATATGCCTCACCTTCGGTATTTACAGACTGAATATCGACCGCGTCATATTACATTCGTAAATGAATATTTTGCCGGCAAACTTTCGTTTTACAAGCATTTAAAATCTTATTTTTTTAAATATTCGGCAAAAAATTGATCCATCGCCGGCTGAGTGATATCTGTCGCCAAAGAATACGACACATCGTGCCCTTGCCCGGAAACAACAATATATTCGATATTTGCACCAGCAGCTTTCATTTTATTGTAGTAATCTTCCACCAGATGTGCTTTGACAATCGGGTCTGCTCCACCCTGCAGCAGCAGAATCGGCGGCTGGCCGCCGGAGATATAGCCAATCGGCCCCCATTCCGGATGCTCCGACCACGGGTTATTCGGATTACCGATTTCCGTCGGTGTAGCTCCACCTGCCGCACAAGTCAAACGACTGGAATATTCCTGCCAGGGGCCATCACCCTCCAATTCCTTATTTTCGGAAGATACGGCCAACATAACAGCCAGATGCGCTCCGGCCGAATGTCCGTAAGTTCCGATCCGTTCCGGATCGATACGATACTCTTCGGCATGAGCCCTGAGCCATCTGACGGCACATTTTACATCTTCGATACAAGCTGGAAAAGGCGCATCATCGGCTAAACGATAATCTACAGAAACCGTTACATATCCCAGATTTGCATAATAAAGAAGCATGGAGCGAAAAACAGGTTCCTGCTTGGAGCCGAAACGCCATCCGCCGCCATGAACCAGTACAATTGCCGGACGTATTTCTTCACCGAAATTTTCCGGCTCGGCCAAATCCAGCACCCATTTTTCATGTCCGGAGCGATAAGGGATATTGTCCGTAACCCGAACGCTTTTAAGCTCTTCCGGTACCGTTTCGGTCAATGCTTTTTTAGTTTCTCCGGAATGACAACCGACCCATGTGATTATCATAGACAGAAGAATCATCTTTGTCAGGCTACTTATATTCATCCTTTTCCTTTTTTGTTTAAAATCAACTTTTTATTTGAACAACAGAGGCGCGAACCGGTAAAGGCTTTCCCTCCATACAGGCCAGGTATGCCCGCCGGGCGTTTCATAATAAGTGTATTTAATACCGATCTCATCGAAGCGCTTCATCATAACCTGACAATTATTATAAGCAATATCTTCTTGTCCGCCCATGGATATCCAGAACTGTTTGAAGCCGTTATTATAAACGTCCTTATTCTCTTTCAACATTGTATAATACTGTTCGGTCGTATTATCGTCGGGAAGTCCCTGTGGAGCCTTAGCCCACCAACCGGAACTAAACACTCCCACATAAGAGAACATTTCCGGCCGGCGAATGCTTGCGTTCAATGTTTGAATGCCTCCCATGGAAAGCCCGGCCAACCCTCTGTTATCCTTATCGGTCTTTACGTTGAAATTCTTTTCTACAAACGGAATGCATTCATTGAACAGTTCGGAATCAAAGTCCCTGGTATTTCCGTCCAGCATTGCGATAACCATCGGTACGGCTTCGCCTTCCGCTATCAGGTTGTCCATGATAATATCGGTCAGTCCTTGCTGCGACCAGCCCCGTTCATCCTCTCCGCCGCCATGTTGCAGATAAAGTACGGGATACGGCTGATTACCCTTATCATAGCCGGGAGGCGTATAAACATACATCCTTCTCCAGTCGTTGGCGGTTTTGGAAAAATAACGCTTCATCCGTATTTCGCCATGCGGTACATCGGAAAGATAAAAATGGTTTTCGCCGGCAGGATAAGGAATCTCAATGCCACTCGACATCCTGCTACAACCATAAAATGATTCGCTCGCCGGATCGGCCACCGAAACTCCGTCAATAATCAGGAAATAATAATGGAAGCCCGGGCCCAACGGCTCTGTAGTACATATCCATTCTCCATTTTCATCGCGCGTCATGTCGTATTTCTTCCCCAGATCGATCTGTACTTTCTTGGCATCCGGCGCTTTAATTTTAAATGACGCGCGATTTTCGGATAAAATACGCGGATAGGCGGACCCTCTGATACTAAGAGCCGAACGTTTTCCCGGCAGATCTTCCGTATTTACAGGCCGGGATTGTGGTTGCGCCACCAGGGCATTCGTCAAACCAATAAAAATGATGCTTAAAGCAATGTTAATAAAAAGATGTTTCATATGATTTGTATTAAATTAAAAATATTCGTGTTTATATATATTTCCATGCTTTTTCAGATGCGCAAGTTACCTCCTTCGGCACCAATCAATGCGGATAATTCTTGTTTAATGGTGGATAAATGTTGTTTTTTAAATCATACACTCTCTCTTATAAACGGAAAAGACATATTTTAATTATTTAACAATTATTCCAATTACAGTCTCCCGTTCAAACCGTAATTTTGTCAAAAAATAGATGTATAGTGAAAGTACAGAAGACAAATGCCGCGCGATTATTGGATAAAGCTAAAGTTCCTTATGAACTGATTCCTTATGAAGTTGATGAAAATAATCTGGCAGCTACGCATGTTGCGGAACAGTTAAATGAAAACATAGCACAAGTATTCAAGACGCTTATTCTACGTGGCGACCGCTACGGATTGTTTGTTTGTGTAATTCCGGGAGATGCCGAAGTAGATCTGAAAAAAGCGGCTAAAGTATCGGGAAACAAAAGTGCGGAAATGATCCAGATGAAAGAACTGTTGCCTTTGACCGGCTATATTCGCGGCGGATGCTCTCCTATCGGCATGAAAAAACCTTTCCCGACCTATATTCACGAAACGTGCCGCCAATTTGATTATATATACATCAGCGCCGGCCAACGCGGCCTTCAACTGAAATTAGCTCCGCTGCATTTGACTGATTTTATCAATGCTGTGATTACGGATGTTATATCTTGAAAATCAAAAAAATAACTTAAAAAGAATTCATTATCAATTATAAAAACATATTAACATGAAGAAGTCAGTCATTTTACTTTTCGTATTGACAGCCCTTATCAGTTCGGGCTGTAACTGTAACAACAGTGAAAAAGCAGAGCAAAAACAGGAGAATGAAACTACCGTAGCTGCAAAAACAATTCTCAGTCGCGAAGAAATACAAACACGCTCTTTTGACGAATTATTCAAATCAATCGAAGCGAAAAATATGCCCGGAGACGTTTTCACGCTGGTAGGGTCGGATTATACGGTTATCACCGCGGGAAATCCTTCACTTTATAATTCGATGGTAGCCGGTTGGGGAGGAATGGGTATTTTGTTTAATAAACCGGCAACCTGGTGCATGCTTCGTGCAAACCGCTACACGCTTGAAGTAATGCGCAATGAGAAAACATATACCATGAGTTATTTTGATGATACATACAAAGATGACATCATGCTTTTCGGAACCAAATCGGGACGTGACAGCGATAAAATGAAAGAAAGCAAACTATCTTCCGTACAAACACCTTCCGGAAATATGACATACAAAGAGGCCAAATTAATCATCGAATGTAAACTTACGGAAGTAACGACCGTTTCACCCAACGATTTCTATTCGGAAGAAGGACGTCAATTCGTCGTTGATGCTTATGAAGAAGTGAAAGATTATCACAAAATCGTATTCGGCGAAATAACAAACGTCTGGGTTCGTAAATAGTATTATTCAGATAATTCAATCTCATAACTGAATAAAAAATCAGGCGGGTGTTTTTATTTACACCCGCCTGATTTTTTTAAATGCCCGGCCTATATATTAAAGCAAGGCTCTGTTTACCAAATTAATAACGATAATGATCTGCCTTATACGGTCCCTCTACCGGAACACCGATATAATCGGCCTGGTCTTTCGTCAATTTTGTCAATTTCACCCCGATACGTTCCAGGTGTAAACGCGCCACCTCTTCATCCAAATGTTTCGGCAAACGATAAACATCTATTGCATAAGCATTTTGCCACAATTCGATTTGTGCCAGTGTCTGATTTGTAAATGAATTACTCATTACAAACGACGGATGTCCGGTTGCACAACCTAAGTTCACCAGACGACCTTCGGCCAATAAGAAAATAGCATGTCCGTCAGGAAAAGCATATTTATCTACCTGCGGTTTGATATTCGTATGCCTGATCCCCGGGAAGTTAACCAATTGATTCACCTGTATTTCATTGTCAAAATGACCGATATTACAAACAATCGCCTGATCCGGCATGGCTTTCATGTGATCAATTGTGATGATATCGCGGTTTCCGGTAGTCGTAACAAAAATATTTCCTTCTTTAACTGCCTCTTCCATCGTAGTCACCTCAAAACCTTCCATCGCAGCCTGTAAAGCGCAAATCGGATCAATTTCGGTAACAATTACCCTGGCTCCGTACGAACGCATGGAATGCGCACAACCTTTACCCACATCGCCATAACCTGCGACAACCACGACTTTCCCGGCAATCATCACATCCGTAGCACGTTTGATCCCGTCAGCCAATGATTCACGGCATCCATACAGATTATCAAATTTGGATTTGGTTACCGAGTCGTTCACATTGATTGCCGGAACAAGTAATTCACCGCGTTCCATCATCTGATACAAACGGTGCACACCTGTTGTCGTTTCTTCCGAAACGCCTTTCATTTCAGCAACCATACGATGCCAGCGCTGCGGATCTTCGGCCAGAATTTCTTTTAATGTATCAAGGATAACCTGTTCTTCGTGATTACCACCTTTGCGATCAATCGTTGAAGCGTCATTTTCCGCTTTGTAACCCCAATGGAAAAGCAGAGAAGCGTCCCCACCGTCATCTACGATCAGATTCGGGCCTTTTCCTTCCGGAAAACGCAAAGCCTGATCGGTACACCACCAATATTCTTCCAGCGTTTCACCCTTCCAGGCAAAAACAGGAATACCCGCTGCCGCGATAGCCGCTGCCGCGTGATCCTGCGTAGAAAAAATATTACAACTTGCCCAGCGTACTTCCGCGCCTAAGCTTACCAATGTTTCGATAAGTACGGCTGTCTGTATCGTCATATGCAACGATCCCATGATACGCGCACCTTTCAGCGGCTGCTTACCTTCGTACTTTTCCCGTAGGGCCATCAGACCCGGCATTTCGTGTTCGGCGATTTCGATCTCTTTGCGTCCGAAATCAGCCAATTGGATATCCGCCACTTTATAAGGCAGATCATTTGGAAATAATTGTGACATAAATTTTATATTACTGTATTTAAAGTCCGCAAATGTAGTAATTTATTTTTACTTTTGAAGCGTATGGAGACGTAGCCTATTTCCAACACCAACCCTGCCTCAAATTTCGCCTGAAGAGGCCTTTTGCTGCAATACACGCGAATGTGGCGGAACGCCGTTTGTTAACCAAACGTTACCCCCGATAACAGAGTCATGTCCAATCGTAATACGCCCCAGAACCGTAGCATTGGAGTAGATTACCACATTATCCTCAATAATCGGATGACGGGGAACATTTTTCGGATTACCGCATTCATCCAGAACAAAATTTTTCGCACCCAGCGTAACCCCTTTGTATAGATTAACATGATTGCCTATGATTGCCGTTTCTCCGATTACGACACCCGTTCCGTGGTCTATACTGAAATATTCTCCGATCTGCGCTCCGGGATGGATATCTATACCTGTAGCTGAATGCGCCAATTCGGTAATAATACGGGGTAAAACAGGAATTCCCAACAGCAATAATTCGTGAGCCACACGGTAATGGATCATAGCCTGAATACTCGGATAACAGATGATAACTTCGCCTGTACTTTTAGCAGCAGGATCATTATCAAACATCGCCTGTACATCCGTACAAAGCAGGCGCTTGATTTTCGGAACTTTCTCAAGAAAAGACATGGCTAATAACTCCGCATCTCCTGCATCCAACACATCAGATTCACGTTCCGTAAAAAAAAGTAGACTATTCCGGATCTGTTCGGTAAGCAAAGAATTTAATTTTTCCATTTGCATACCGAGATAATATTTTCGCGTACTTCCATTAGAACCGGCTTCGCTGAAAAACCCGGGGAAAACAATTTCCTTCACAAGGAATATGAACTCTTTCAATTTTGTCATATTGGGAAGCGACTGCCCGTCTTTTTGCGGAATATTTTTATATTCATTGCATTCGCAGTCATTTAACGCCTCGATATTTTTCTGAATAAGATCTGCTAATTGAGTCATTTTTTAATTTTATTTCATTAGAAAGACAAAGGTAAGCAAATTTTATATTATTTAATCATTAAAACACTTCGGTACAATGGGTTTCGTCCGTAATTAGCAATCCTATGTGAAATAAATTATCTTGTTTCCGAAATATTTTTCAGTTTTCAGGAAATTTCCATTGAGTATCATTCGTATGAGATACCTTCATGAGTTTTTCCAATTTTGTGACGATATTAGGATAAGACACAGCAATATTATCCGCTTCTCCCGGATCAACAGACAAGTCATAAAGCTCCGTCGCCGGATCGGATTCTATATTTTTACGAACAGCTTTCCAGTTTCCTCTTCTCACAGCCTGGCTGGGACTTTCATGAAATTCCCAATAAAAATAATCGTGCTCTTTTCTCTTTTTTCCTTTCAGATCAGGAAGAAAAGAAATTCCATCTAATCCTTTGGGTATTTTAGCCCCACTGATCTCACAAAATGTCGGAAGTACATCCCAGAAAGCAGAAGGCATATCAATTGTCCTTCCGGGCTGAATAACCCCGGGCCAGTAAGCAATCATCGGTACGCGAATACCTCCTTCGTACAAGTCCCTTTTAATTCCGCGCAAGCCACCGCCACTGTTGAAAAATTCGGGATCAGCGCCGCCTTCTTTATGCGGACCGTTGTCGGAAGTGAAAATAATCAACGTATTCTGATCGATTCCCAATTCTTCCAATAGTTGGCGAATACGACCCACATCCCCGTCTAAACGGGTAATCATGGCTGCAAATGCAGCCCGCGGATAGGGTTGCCCGCCGAATTCTCCCGCGTAATGTTGCCCCGGAGGCCATGGACTCGGTTCATCGTACATTCCTTTGAATTTCTCTAATTCATCATCCGGAACAATCAACTCGGCATGCGGGATTGTGACGGAAAGATAAAGGAAAAAAGGTTGATCCTTGTTCTCCATAATAAATCGGGTAGCCTTTTCCATAAATAAATCCTCGGAGTAATACTTCTTCTCTTTCGGATCAATATTCAGGGTTATTTTTTGATCATTTTCAAACATGAATTGGGGATAATAAAAGTGGGCATGTCCTTGTCCGAGGTGTCCATAAAAATAATCAAATCCCTGGTTGTTAGGATGTCCTTCCGTACCGGGTCCGCCCAAACCCCATTTACCGATACAGGCTGTCGTATAATCCTGTTCTTTGAGACATTCCGCAACGGTTTTGTATTTTTCCGGCAACGCTGTGTCGTAAACTTCACCATCAATTCTCACAGAGTTGTTCCCCCGAATAGGAGCATGTCCCGTATGCAGACCCGTCATCAACGAGCACTGCGACGGCGCGCTAACCGTACAACCGGCATAATGGTTCGTAAACCTTAATCCCTGGGTAGCCAAAGCGTCCAGATTGGGTGTAGCAAATTTAGTTTGCCCATAACAACTCAGATCGCCATAGCCTAAATCGTCCGCAAGAATATAGATGATATTAGTTTTGTTACTCTTAGCCTTTTCTGATTTTTCTCCCGCGTGGGCAAGCACCACACTCGTCCCGCAAAGGGCTAAAGTCAATGTTTGTTTTCCTGATAGTTTCATATGTATATAAATAATGTTTTTACACGAAGGTAACACAGAACCTCGCATGACTCAACATTCCAGATTCCAAATTTTAAATGTTGAACCGAAGGCCACTTTACAAAGTGAAGTAATCTTGAGTTAATAAACGCTCGTTTCATTGTGCGAATTTAGTACAAAATAGAAAAAGGCTGTCTAAACGGCAGCCTTTTTAAACAAGTTTAATCAGTAGGGGTCGGCCAGCCCGGATTATTCGGAGCCAGATTCGGATTCAATATGATTTCATTCGTAGGAACACAATACAGATAATATTGATCGATCCAACCTAAACCGCTGGCAACCGGATCGGCATACCGATAAATATATCCCGGCTCACCGTCTTTACGGGGAGTGGCTCCGGGAGCATCAATTACCTGGAAAGAAGCCAGATAATCGACATTACTCGTCCACATACCATACTGCTGGCGATTAATATACCATTTGGCGGATTTCCAACGGCGAACATCATAAAAACCAAATCCCTCACCCATCAATTCAATCATACGTTCACGGCGGATTTCCCAAAGCACCGGATCAATTTTAGCTCCGCTGTCATCAGTCCCGCGATTCGGATCAAAAGAGTCAGTAATTTCCGCAACAACCATCTCGGCCACACCAGCGCGGGCGCGCAACAAATTGATTGTTCTGTCGGCAATTTCCTGTGTGAATTTTCCTTGCTCATATAAACATTCGGCATAATTCAACAATACCTCTTCAATCTTGAAAATAGGAAAGTCTGATTTACTGGTCGGTTTATTTCCGTTTTCTTCCCAATTCGCATAGAATTTCCAAACATAATAACCCGTACGACAAGCCTGAAATGCAACTCCAAAGCCAATGAAGTGAGGACTCTCATTTAATGGTGAATTACCCCAGTTTTGTGTTGGCAATCGTTTCATTCCCTGAGCCGGATCCCCACCGGCAGGACGGGATGAACCCTGAGCATTGTTTATACCCATAATATCAATGTATTCACGATCAGGATCATCTGCCGCAGGTGTAACATAATGCCAATTTCCGTCGGAAGGAAGGTAAGGAGCTGTCAAATCCGCGTCTGTTCCTTTACCCGAAAGCGCCTTAAAAGGAGGTTGTACCACATGATAGAGACGAGGATCGCGATTACGGAACGTAGCATACGGATCTTTATCTCCGGCATACAAAGATGAATTGGAAATCGTTTTCCCATCTTTGCATAAATACATATCAATCGTATGTTTCGGCATTTCCACATCATGAGCGGCAATATGTTCATAATCAGAGAAACGGGAACTTGTCAACGGATAATCCAATTCTTTGTAAAGTATGACACCCGGAATCCCTTTCAAACTCGGTGTAGTCCATAATTCTCCATATCCTGCCGCAGGAACCGGATTGCCTGCTGCATTCTTATCTACCCCTTTATAAAGCGTAGTATATTTAGACATCAACTTTTCAGAATAAGTAGCGCAGGCCGTAAAATACTTATCAAAATCACCTAATCCATGATATTTACGCCAGGTCGCTTCACGCAATGCAAAGCGGGAAATAACAGCGCGCACGACATCTCCATTAACCGTATTGTCCCCATCATTTTTTTTATCAATATTGGCTTCCGCCCATATCAAACGTTCCAGAACTTTGTCGGCAACTTCTTTGCGCGGCATGCGGGGTCCTAAATTTTCGGGCGTTTCATCGGTCAGGACAACATCCACCCAAGGCACATCATTAAAGCGGTCAATCAGTTCCATATACCAAAACGAATGGAACAAATAGCCTACAGCACGCCAATGGTCAGTTTCATCAGCCGTTAAGACACCATCATCCAGATGCGAAAGCATGATATTGACACGACGAATATAGCCGAAATCCCAGCCGTTGTCATCGGTTGAAGGGGTTACCGTTTTTATGGAGTATTGGTTCTGGGATCCGGTTTTCCCTAAATATCCAGCCCAAAAATCACCTCTATAACAAGATTCCGAACCGGTTGTATTCGTGGAAGTTACAATTGATTTATCAGAAAACATAGCATAGCACTTCCACATATAATCCTGATAAGTAGAGTAAGTCAAAAACGCGTTCGCCTCCGACAGATCAGTGACCGGTTCACGATCCAAAAAATCGTCATCACAGGAGAAGAAAAATGTCCCGGATAAAACGATGAATGCTGATATAATTATTTTTTTCATACTATCTTCAAAATTAAAGGGTTACACTTAAACCGAATGAGACCGTACGGTACGCGGGGAAAGTCCAGCTTACGGTTTCAGGATCATAGCCATGCGGCAATGAAGAGAATGTCGCCAGATTTTCAACACCCACAAAGAGTTTCAGGCCACTGAGTTGGATCTTGCGTAAAACAACAGAATCAAAATTGTAAGAAAGAGTCACATTTTTTATACGCAAATAAGCTGCATTAGATAATAACCTGTCGTTCACCCTTTTATTTGAACTCCATGCATTAGCAGTCGCTTGATTATAAATACGAGGTAAAAGAGCATTCGGATTTGCCGCCTGATAATCTCCATTATCAAGATCAACCGGACTCCAATAATTTAGCTGATAGTCGGCAACGGTGGTAAACATATCACCTGCCTGGAATGGAAGATAAGCCGTTTCTCCCAGCCAATAGTCTCGTTTACCGACTCCCTGTAATACAGCAGACAAATCAAAACCTTTATAATTCACGCCCAAAGTCGCTCCGAACAGATAACGAGGCTGATCGTTTCCGATAATTTTTCGGTCTCCCGGATCACCGGCGGTTCCTGCCCCTTCCGTAATTGTATTGGCAGGCGTCTGATCTCCCGCGTCACTCAGGTTCTTGTATTTATAATCCCCGGGCCTCAACGTATTCGTATTGCCCTGAATTTTCGTGACATCATCTTTCAATTGCCAGGTTGTTGTATTCTGAAAATCATCAATTGTATAAAATCCGTCAACTACATATCCCCAGATCTCACCCAGAACACGTCCCGGATAATAGTTCCAGGTGTCTCCCGTTTTAAGTATCTTCGCACTGTTGTCGTCGTATTTTGTAATCTCCGACGTGTAATCGGAAATATTGAATCCGAAACGGTACCCAACCGGACCAATCTGATCATTCCAGCTAATGCTTGCTTCCCAACCGCGAGTACGCATATCAGCCGTATTCTGGTAAGGAGCGGAAGCTCCGACAACTCCGGGAAGTTGCATACCCGGAGCCAACATCCCTTTTGTATTACGCTGATACCAGTCATAAGATCCGCTCAGACGATTTTTAAACAACGTAATGTCAATTCCACCATCGATTGTTTCAACGGTTTCCCAGGTAAAATTAGTACGCACCAATTCCGGAGGATCGATATAATTTACCTGCGCTCCACCGTTTAACCAATTATCTCCACTGGCCGCCCAGACTCCCGAAGCCATTGTCGGTAAATAAGTGTACGGATTAATATTCTGGTTTCCAAGATTACCCCATGATACACGCAATTTCAAAGCATTCATCCAGCCTTTCCAGCCTTGCATAAATGATTCTTCAGCCACATTCCATCCAGCGGAGAACGACGGGAAAAATCCGAAACGTTCACCTTTTGGAAATTTGGAAGAACCATCATACCTTCCGTTAAATTCAAATAAATATCGGTTTTGGTAGTTATAATTGAATCTTGCAAAAACGCCACGAAGTGCGACTTCCTCATATTTTTCAGTAGGATATTTGCCGTCGGCGGATGTCCTCTCCAAAGAAGGCACACTGATTACAGATTGTCCTTCAACTTTAGCCTCCAGCATTTCATAATGGCTGGACTCCTGGTTAAAACCTACCATCAACTTAAAATTATGATCTTTCCAATCTTTCGTATATGTACCATACAGGTTGATCGCATTGTAATCCGTAAAATAATGCTGCTTCGTATAAGTAATTTTACCGGGAGCTAACAGCGTACTTTGCTGAATACTGGTAGTAGTGTATTGTCCGGTATAATAGTCGTATCGGGTATCTTTTTTGTCAAACGTATATTCAAAAACTGCTTCAAAACCGTCAAAAGGCTTGAAAATCGATTTGGTGAAAATACGGGGATTCGCAACGATCGTTGTCGGATAACCACCATAAATCAAACTATTCAATGGGGTATCGGTCGGATAGTTCCCGTCCAAACCATACAAATCTCCGGGAATAATCCCCTCCGGTGTATAAGACAGTAAGCGGGTACTAAAAATACCTGACTGTCCCTGTGCCTTCGGGACACTTTTTTCAGAACTGGCGTACTTGATATCCAGTTCCTGTGTAAACCATTCAAATAAATCCGCAGAAATAAAGGAGGAGATATTCAGTCTCTTATACTTATCCGTCATCATCGGCCCATTCTGTGTTGCTAATCCGGCAGACATACGGTACCGGACTTTATCGGAAGATCCTGCAAACGAAAGATTATGGTTTTGCATAAAACTGGTTTCCACTAATTGTTTGAACGGATCACGCTCTCTCAGATAATAAACCTTACCATCGGCAGGGTTTTTATATATCCCATCTCCGACAATATCCAAAGAAGAAGGATTACTCTTATATTGACCTAATAATTGAACCCATGTGTCTATATCTTGTCCGGCGGCCCAATATGAATTGCTGGCGCCTGTTTCCTTATACATCCGGAAATAATCATTCAACGACGCTTGTTGAGGCAAATTGATGGCGCTTTCAAAAGAAAGGTTATTATTATAATTCATTGTAAACCTCGTTCCGGATTTAGGAGCTTTGGTTTTTACAATGATCACGCCTCCTGCTCCACGCGCGCCGTATATTGCGGCAGAAGCAGCATCTTTCAAGACAGAAATGGATTCGATATCTTCAGGGTTCAACATGTTCAAGTCGCCTTCCACATTATCGATCAGGACTAACGGAGCAATATCAGCGCCATAGGTAACAGTCCCGTCTTCCTTCACTACTTTTACCCCCACCGAATAAGCTCCGCGGATTTGAAGCGTTTTTGATTTTCCCACTTCATGGCCTCCCGAAACCAAAAGACCCGGAACAGCTCCCTGTAGCGCATCTCCCGCATTAATAATGGGGCGATCGCCCAATGTTTCATTCATTCTAACCGAACTTACAGCGCCGGTCAGATTAGCTTTCCGCTGGCCGCCAAATCCAACCACCACAACCTCATCAAGGGCTTGAGAATCTTCAGCCATTTGAATATCTATATTCTTTTCATTATTCACAATCCGTTCAACAGTCTGAAATCCGAGGTATGAAAACAGAAGCGTTTCTCCCGGATTCACCTGAATGGAATATTTCCCATCAAAATCACTGATTGTCCCCCGGCTTGTCCCTTTGACAACAATATTTGCTCCGGTGACAGGATCGTTATAAGCATCCGTAATAATACCCATAACTATTTGATCTTGTTGCTGAACAGCCTGAACCGGAATAGCCTTTACATTTTCATTTTTACTGACCAAAATATAACGGTCTTCAATTTTGTATTTGTATTCATCCGCCAATACAGCATCTAAAACCTGTTCTATTGAAGCTTTTTTGACATTTACATTAACCTTTTCAGATACGTTCACCTGATCGTTATTATAAAAGAATTCAAATTCACTCTGTTTACGGATTTCATCAAAAACCCGTTCAAGTGTTACATTTTTCAAATCAAAATTAAATTGTATGCTCTGGGAGTAAGCAACTTTTGCTAATAACGGATTAGCACATAAGCAGATCAAAAAGAGGGTTATCCCCCCATACCTGCCGAATCTTCCTAAAATAGATTGCTCCGGCAAGCGGTTTAATACATTTTTTTTCATAACTTTGTGATGTTTAGATGATAATAATTCGTTATAAATTCTGTGTGGAAGCGAATTAAATAACGTTTTGTACTCTAATCAAACCGGCAAATCTCCATTTTGCCGGTTCTTTTATTGGTAAACTTCGATCATATTTCCATATTCATTAAATTTTAAATTAGTAACTTCTTGTATCTGACGCAAAAAATATCTCAGTGGGCGTTTTTTATTAACGCTGCCCGTAAATCTCATTTTCTTTATTTCTACATTTTCAAACTTTATCTCAAAATCATACCATTTGGAGAGCTTATCCAAGATATCTTCCATTGACTGATTGCGAAATATATATTCACCACGGATCCATGCCGTGTAAATTTCCGTATCCACATTTTCGATTTTCACCTGTTCGGAGTTTTTGTCCAGGTTTAAATTCTGTCCGGGATGCAATTGATAACCTTTATCATTAGACGCTGTTTTCATCAGGATACTTCCGGTGATCAATGTCGCATTTAAAGACGGGTCTTCATTATAAGCAGATACATTGAAGGATGTTCCAAGCACTTCAATTTCGGCATTCTGAATTCTCACAATAAACGGAATTTCACTTTTTTCCACTTCGAAATAAGCTTCTCCCTCCAGCTCTACCCGTCGTTCTTTTCCGGCAAAGAAAGACGGAAATTTCAGAATTGATCCTGAATTGATGAACACACGTGTTCCATCTGCCAGTTTTAATTCATATTCTCCTCCTAACGGAACTTTTATCGAATGGTATTCAGGTTTTACTTCCAGCTTGCGTTGCTGAAAAGAAACAATTCCGGACGTATCATTCTCTATAACAGTACCATTCTCTTTTTCCAATCGGAACTTATCTTTGAGTTCTATCGAAGAACCGTCTTCCATAACCAATAATGCCTTTTTACTGCCGGGTTCTATCAGAACCGAAAGATTTTCTGTTTGTATTGTAACGTTTTTACTTTTTTGCTTGTCAATCAGGTAATAAGCGGAAAGTGATAAAAAGGCGAGGATTGAAACTGCAGCAGCGTATTTCGCCAGAAGGATACGAACAGATTTTCCGGCAGGCTTTCCGAAAAGTTCGGACTCCACTTTCCGATACATCTTTTTCGTATTAAAAAGCCGGGCGTCCTTTCTATCAGGTGTCACCAGTGATTTGTAAAGCGTTTGATTCTCTTCATCTTCAGCAAGCCAGGATACAAAATCAGGATCATTTTCGGGCAGCTCTCCCGACAAAACCCTCATCAACAAATCCCAATCAACACGATTCTTTCTTATTAACTTCAGCATACTTTAATTCACACTTTTTTTATAAGACACAAGTGTATTCAAAAAGTATTACTGTAAAAAAGAAAAAAATCCTATTTTATTTCGAATAATCCGGTATGCCTTGGATACCTGCACTTTAACTGTATTAATGGAAATCCCTAAATGAGCAGCGACTTCCGTATGACGTTTTTTTTCCAAAGTCACCATCACAAACACTTTACGGCATTTTTCCGGAAGTTCATCAATCGCCTTTTGCAATTTAATCCGAAGTTCATCATCGGCCTCATCGTCGCCGTCTTCGTCGGGTATTCCCATCAACGTGACTCCGTATTCATACCTTTCATGATCACGTAGATAGTTGAGAGAAGCATTATAAATAGCGCGATAAGCGTAGGAAGAAAATGAAATATCAATACACAATTGTTCTCTTTTATACCATAATTGCAAAAAAAAATCCTGAACAATATCTTCAGCAGCCTGTTTATCCCCTGTAGTCTTATAGGCCCAAAGGGATAACTTCACACTATAAAGAAAAAATAAGGACTTAAATGCATTCTCATTTCCTGCTTTTATAGATTCAATTAAAGTGTATTCACTATAATTTCCCACTTTCATGATATTTACGGATATAAAAAACAATCTTAGAATCCTCCGTTACAAATATAGTTCTTTTTTATTCAAAAAGATACATCATTTAGATAATATTTTACAAAAAGAAAAGGGAAAATAAATTTTATTTTATTCAATTATTAAACATCTTCTTTTCCTGCATATATAAATAACAGAAATGGCCAAAAAACAATAAATTTTATAATTGATCGTTTAAAATTAAATCTAAAAAATTATCGAAATGAAAACTTTAAAATCAATCCTTCTTTGTTTACTTTTTGCGACCGGACTTCTTTCCTGTGGTAAAGATGACTTAACTGATGTAAAAAAACTACCTATTGAAAAGGAAATACCCATTCAGTTTTTCAATTTGGATTATATTGACTCAACAAACGTCAATGAAATCTATATCACCTATTTTAAAGCCCCTCATCTTATTAATTCAGAAGAAGACCTATCGGATTTATTTAATGAATTAAAATTAGATATGCCGGAAGATTTGAAAATCTTAGATTACGAACAATATTCTTTATTATTAAAATTTGATCTCTACATTAGTAAAGCCCATTCTGTTTCCGTACGACATTATTTTTATAAAAACATAAATCAAAAAAATGATTATGACTATCAGTACTATCAAAGCATTGGATATGGATCGGCAAATGTGGAAACTGAAAATGAACCGTTTTATTATTCGGGAATACTTGTAGACAAAATATCGAATAACAGCAAAATTCAGTTTAGTCTTGCATCTGTTCAATAACAATTATCACTTTCAGTACCCAAAATCTTAATTCTCATTTAGCAAAATATAAGACTTAGATAAGTTCTATATCGTTTGGGCAGATTTTTCTCTCTTGAAGAGTCTATTTACGAAATAAGCCCCCAGTTGATTTTACGGCGAAACAGTACGGACAAGCGAGTTTGTAAAAGTTTGTTTTCGGGTTTTTCAAAATTCGGGTCGTCATCGAGGATTTCCTCAGCAATATTCCGGGCATATTGGAGGATCTGTCCGTCCGACGCAAGATTTGCTATTTTCAGATAAAGGCCATCACCGCTCTGTTGTGTTCCTTCAAGGTCACCCGCTCCACGTAGTTTAAGGTCTTCCTCGGCAATTTCGAACCCATTATTGCTGCTTACCATGATTTCAAGGCGTTTACGAGTTTCATTGCTTAGTTTATACGAGGAGATCAGGATACAATAGGATTGCTCCGCTCCACGCCCTACGCGCCCACGGAGTTGGTGCAACTGTGAAAGGCCGAAACGTTCGGCGCTTTCAATCACCATTACGGAAGCGTTCGGCACATTAACTCCTACTTCGATCACAGTCGTGGCAACCAGAATCTGAGCTTCTCCCGATACAAAACGTTGCATCTGAGCATCTTTCTCTTTTGCTTTCATCTTGCCGTGAACCATGCAGACTTCATATTCGGGAAACACTTTTTTAAATGTCTCGAATCCTTCTTCCAGATTTCTATAATCAAGCTTTTCGCTCTCTTCAATCAAAGGGTATACAACATATACTTGGCGTCCTTTACCGATCTCCGTACGTAGAAATTCGAATACCTCCGCTTTTTTGGCATCGTAGCGGTGGACGGTTTTGATGGGTTTGCGTCCGGGCGGCAGTTCGTCGATAACAGAAACATCGAGGTCGCCGTAAAGAGTCATCGCAAGCGTACGCGGAATAGGCGTAGCCGTCATGATAAGCACATGCGGAAGCGTCCGGTTCTTCACCCACAACTTCGAGCGTTGTTCTACGCCAAAGCGGTGTTGCTCATCAATCACAGCCATCCCGAGAGATTTGAATACCACCGTATTTTCTATCAAAGCATGCGTCCCGACAAGAATATCAATTTCTCCCGAAGCCAAATCAGGCAATAATGTCTCACGCTTCTTCTTTGTAGTAGAGCCGGTCAGCAATTCCACACGAACATTCATATCCTGAAGAAATTCCTTAATTGTAACTAAATGCTGGTTGGCCAGTATTTCTGTAGGGGCCATCATACAAGCCTGATAACCGTTGTCAATAGCCAGTAACATTGACATCAGCGCAACAAGCGTTTTTCCGCTACCGACATCCCCCTGCAGGAGCCGGTTCATCTGGCGTCCGCTACCCATATCCGTACGTATTTCGCGTATCACACGTTTCTGAGCGTTTGTCAATTCAAAAGGTAAGTAATTTTTATAAAAAGTATTGAACGCATCGCCTACGGTAGGGAAAATGATCCCTTTCAGCTTACTGCGCCGCAATACTGCCGTACGAAGAATATTTAACTGTATATAAAAAAGCTCATCGAATTTAAGACGTAATTGCGCCTGACGCAATTTTTCCGCTGACTCCGGAAAATGAATATTCTTCATCGCCTCCGAAACGGACATCATTTGTAACCGCGAGAGAATATACGGTGGAAGAGTTTCCGGTACATGCCATCCCAGATTCGTAAGCAGATTATATTGTATATTCTGAATGGCACGGGAATTCAGGAAGGACTTTTTCATCTTTTCAGTCGTGTTATAAAACGGAACAAGACCATTTGCTACCTGCGAAGCGTTTTCTACCGGATCAATATCAGGATGGGCGATATTATATGCATGAGCAAATTCTGTCGGCTTACCAAAAACGATGTATTCCTGCCCTGTCCTGTATTTATCCGTTACATATTTAAGTCCTTTAAACCATACCAGGTCAATCGTTCCTGTACCATCAGTAAACTTGCCGATCAAACGTTTGGTTCTGCCCTCTCCTACTATATCAAATAAAACAATACGCCCTTTAAGCTGTATATAAGGCATATTACCGTCTATTTCGCTTACTTTATAAAATCTGCTCCGATCCACATATCTATACGGAAAATAGTATAACAGATCCTCAAAAGAAGCAATATTCACTTCTTTTCGAAGGATCTCAGCCCGCTTGGGACCTACTCCCGCCAGATACATGATGGAACGTTCTTCTATTTCCAAAATCAGCAAAGATTAATTACTTACAGCACCAAATACACATGAACAATCAACAATGATACAAATCAATCAACGATTTTCCAAAATTATTTCCGCATACCGCAAATCCATGGGGGTTGTGATTTTTATGTTTTCACGATTACCGTCAACAAGACGTATCATATTCCCCGACGCCTCGACCAAGGATGCGTCATCCGTAAAACGCTCATCATAAGACTGATTATATGCCTTGAGTAATAAGTCGGCACGAAAAACCTGTGGAGTCTGTACGATACAAAGACGATTCCGGTCAAACGGATGGCTCTCGCCCCCATTTACTTCGCGCACAGACTCAATCATCGGAACAACGGGTATAGCCGCTCCAAATGCTTCAGCAATCGTAAAACAGGAAGAAATAACATCATACGAAACAAACGGACGAACGCCATCGTGAACAGCGACTAATCCTTCTCCGCTAACTTCACGCAGGCCATTACGCACTGAATGAAAACGTGTTTCTCCTCCGTAAACCACACGATGAGGAATTGTAAAATTAAGTTCCCGGCAAAGCATTTTCCAGTAAGATTCATGCTCCTCCGGTATGACCAGCAATAAATCCGCGGCAGCATTCCACTGATGAAAAACATCTAATGTATGCATAAGAACCGGTTTGCCTCGTAACGGAATAAATTGTTTCGGCAAATCACCACCCATACGCAAGCCTTTTCCGCCGGCAACGATTATGACAGTATTTTTCATTCTCTCGCTATACTTCTATTAATCAAGCTCTTCCAGAATTTTATTCACCTCTTCATCCGCTTTGAAAAGTTTTTCTTTACAAAGTTTAATCAGGCGTGTCGCCTCTTTCACTTTTTCGGAAAGAACATCTACGTCAAGTTCTCCTTTCTCGATATCCTCTACAATTGCGCGTAACTTCTCCAGCGCTTCGTTATAAGTTTCTTTCTTTTCCATATTCCTGACAATTTAGAATAACCACAACAGTTTATTTTCAATTCGTATATCAGATAATTTTCCCTTTCTTTTCTCCATCGGAAAATTTTACGGTAATTTCATCTCCGACAGATAATCCCTCCGCTGACTTCACAATTCGGCCCTCTTTAAATGTCAGCGTATAACCTCTTTGAAGGATGTATTCCGGCGAGACCATCCGGATATATTGTTCATTCAAATCCATTGTCTGACGGCGCTCCGTGAATAGCGCTTCAGAAGCGCGTCTAAGGCGTGAGGGTATATCCGAAATCATCGCGGCACGTGCTGATATCATTGCATCGGAAGCTCGTTGCAACCGCGACGGAAGTTCATCTAATTTTTCCATGTGATGATGTATCCATTGAGGCAGGGATGACAAATGTGAAGTCATTGTATGAAGCTGACTACGGTGCCGTTCAATACGCCCGGTAGCCGTAACAGGCAATTTTGCGGTAAGTGTCTGCAAAACAATTTTTTCCCGAGTAATACGCCCTGTTACATAATCGGTTATGAATTGTTCTGATTCTTGCAACTGAGCAGCCTCACGAGCCATACATTCAATCAGGAACGAGGCAACCGCCGTAGGCGTTTTCATTCGTGTATGAGCCACCATATCCACCACAGTATCATCCCGTTCATGGCCGATTCCCGTTATGACAGGCAACGGAAATTGTGCGCAATTAGCCGCTAACGGATAGGAGTCGAAGCTGCTTAATTCGGAGGTAGAACCACCACCACGAATAATAACCACCACATCAAAACAGTCCGTATGAGTAAATATACGGTCAAGTGCGGCAATCACACTTTCTTCCGTTTTTTCTCCCTGCATAATCGCGGGAAAGATTTTTACATAAAAGGGAAAGCTATATTCGTTTTCTGCTAACTGATGCATGAAATCCTCATATCCCGCTGCTGTCGGCGATGTTATCACAGCGATACGCTGTGGTAATAAAGGAAATGGCAATTCCTTGTTCAGTTCGAAAATTCCTTCTTCCTGCAGGCGGCGGACAATTTCTTTGCGCTTTTTAACCATATCTCCCAAAGTATAGGAAGGATCTATATCGTGTACGCTCAGACTATATCCGTATAGCTCATGAAATTCTACGGAAACATTCATAAGCACTTTTAATCCGGAAGTAAATGGCTGCCCTGTTTCCTGTTCAAAATAAGGTTTCAATATCTGAAACGTGCGAGACCAGATGGTTCCGCGCGCTTTTGCGACGATTTGCCCGGAGCGTACCTCTTTTTCAACAAATTCGAGATAACAATGTCCGGATGAAGCATTCACACGCACATCACTCACCTCCGCGCGTACCCAATATGTTTCAGGAAGCGCATCCTGAATAGCATCCTGAATATTTATATTAAGCTCCAGAAGCGACATGGCCTCATGGCTATTATTCTCAATATCTATTTCAATATTCCCGTAAGGCATCGTTATTCGCTTTGGTATAGGCATTAAACATATCAGGGATGCCATATCCCAACTGAGCATCAGGCTTTTGATACTGGCTTGAAGATTCTTTTATCAGTTTTATCAATTCGGTATTTTTCAACAATGGAAAAGCCTGCCACAAACAAGCTGCCAAACCGGAAACAACAGGAGCGGAAAACGACGTTCCGTTACTATACTGCAGCTGTCCCACGGAATTTATCACGCAAACTCCCGTACCTAACGCGACAATATCTGGTTTTATACGGTAGTCGGTCGTCATACCCACAGAACTGAACACACTTTTCTCTTTATCCGACGTAATGCTTCCCACAGTTAGAACGTCCCGGACATCAGATGGAAAAGTGATTCTCTCCCAGTCCCCATTTCCTTCATTACCCGCACTGGAGACAATCAATATACCTTTCCGGATCGCGAGATCTGCGACACGGCTTATAAAAGCCGTCTGTCCGTTCAAATCCGCTCTCGTATAATAATCTGGGATACTGTCAAATCTGAAATAACCCAAAGAGGAAGAAATAATATCAATCCCGACACTATCGGCATATTCAACGGCTGCGGCCCAAAAATCTTCTTCAATCGGAGACTCTCCGCGCGTATCCTCGCTCTTTATCAGTAAATAAGACGCTTCCGGAGCAGTTCCGACCATCACCCCTGTTAAATTCGCAGCCATACAGGATAATACCTTTGTACCGTGATTGTCCTCACAAAATACACTGCGTTCAGGAAATGTCACATTATGAGTCCCTAATAAATTCAATGAAGAAAAAGCGTCGATTCTGTTTACATTCAGAAAACCGGCATCAATAACGGCAATACGCATTCCCTTACCTCGATAACCGGCATTATGTAAACGTATACCATTAAGCATTTCGATTTGTTTCTCCGCTCCTCCATAAGTATTGTCAACAGGACTGTCCATTGAAACAAAGCGGGATGTATCGCCGGAACACGGCTGTGTATCCAATCTTCCTTCACCATTCCAGACACATTTAACAGAATCGACAAAAGGTACAGCTATAAGCCGCTCTATCAACAGGCTGTCCATACACTCGACAACAACCGTTTTCATCCACTTACTCTGCACTACATACTGAGCACCAAAAGAGGTTAACTCATCAATATAACTATTGGAAACCGGAAAATCCGTCTCATCGACAAAGACTTCCCGCAACATACGTTTTTCAACAGCTTCAGGCGATAAAAAATCTTCAGGAGAAAAGATCTTAAATGATGTTTCGCCTTTATCCTTCAGATAAACGCGAAAACAAAAACTTTTATCCGCAAACAAAGGTACGGCATTCAACAAGAAGCATAGTATAAATATGCTTATATACTGATACTTAAATATACTAATTTGGTTTTTTGATGAAATCATTATGTAATTAATCACGGTATTCTACACCGTCAAATAGGAACCTCACGCTTAAGGCTTGTACGCAATGACATCAGTGTTTCTGTTTCGGTAACCCCTTGTATTTCCTGGATTTTACCATTCAGCAATTCCATCAGATGCTCATTATCACGAGCATATAGTTTTATCAACATGGTATAAGGTCCGGTGGTAAAATGTATTTCCACTATTTCAGGTATCTTCTCAAGTTTAGGAACTACATCTTTATACATTGAACCACGTTCAAGTTTTATACCGATATAAGTACAGGTATTAAACCCTAAAACCTTCGGATTGATATAATATCCGGAGCCAATAATCACCTTCGTTTCGATAAGACGCTGTACCCTCTGATGAATAGCAGCCCGTGATACGCCACATGCCTCAGCCACATCTTTAAAAGGAATCCTTGCATTTTTCGAAATAATTTCCAGAATCTGACGATCCAGCTTGTCTATTTTTTCAGTTTCAGACTTTTCCATTTTTATTTATTTACTGTTGAAATACCTTGCCAAAGGTAAAAAACTTTTCACATAATTACAAGAAAATACCACAATGCTTTTATTTCGTAAATAATATCTCATTATTTCTGACAAAATATCATTTAAGTCTGAAAGATTTCATAATTTTATCACCATCCGTTTTAACGGATTCTTGTTCCTGTGGTTCATAAGTAAATGTCAAAATATATGCCCTTTTTCCTTTTATAAAGTAGTTCTGCTCCAAAAAAATACCATCTCTCTCTTTCAGTTTCAGATAATAATACTCCTGTCCGTTAGCAGCATATTTTCTTTCATCCGTTACTTTATACTTGTTTCCGATATTTTTTAATGACAATGCCGCATATCGATCAAGAGTGATCTCTTTTGTCAACTCTTCGATCACGAGATTTACATTCTCACGAAATGTGTCGACCGGCGATGATGGAGTGGAAAGGATACAAAATACGGTTCCTTCCGGCCCCCTTTGCTTCTCCCAATTACGCGGATAACGAATAGAAAAAAAATCGTTATCAAAAGAATGCCAGTCTTCCAATATTTCAGGAACATTTTGAATTTCAGCTTTCTTTATTTTTTGCGAGCATGCAATCAGAAAGACAAATGTCAAACTTATGAAAAGATATTTTATCTTCATACACATATAAAAATTCAAAATTTAAACATTGGATCTAAAATTAAATTACATCAGCGGAGCAAACAGGCGCGTAACGGATTCTTTTAAACGGGGCCACCATGAACGCTGTTCCCAGATATCTAAAATGATCTCCTTACATTCCAACATATCATTTAAAAATATCTGTTTGTTTTGTTCTGCAAGATTACGATCATAAAGATAACAGTTTATTTCGAAATTAGACTCAAAACTACGAAAATCCATGTTAGCAGAACCGATTACCGATAGAAAATCATCGGAAACCATTGTCTTTGCATGAATGAACTTTGTCTGATGCTCATAGATCCGCATTCCGGCGCGAAGCAATCCCGAGTAATATGATCTTGCCCCAGGATCTATATAGGACGAGTCTGATTTCCGTGAAACCATCAGACGTACATCAACACCTGATAAGGCAGCAATTTGCAAAGCTTCAACCAATGAATCCGTAGGCAGAAAATAAGGAGTTTGAATATACAAATAATTTCGCGCCGTAATAGCGATATTGATAGCCGCCTGAAGCAGATTAGACCATGCCGTATTAGGTCCGCATGTGGCAATCTGAAGCAAATTATCTGTTTTCTCCTCACAAGGAGGATAATATAAAATATCATCATGCAGACGTTCCTCATTGGAGGTATACCAGTCAGCAAGAAAACTATGCTGCAGGCCATACACTCCTTTTCCCGTAATATGCAAATGCGTATCACGCCAGTTTAAATCCAAAAAATAGTTATTCCCAATATTCATCCCTCCGACATAGCCGATATTTCCGTCTATTACAACAACTTTGCGATGATTCCGGTAATTCATACGGCTCTTGAACCATGGCATAGATACATTCATAAACGGGACAACACGTACCCCGGACAATCGCATTTCATTATAAAATCTGGAAGGCACCTTGATATTCGCTACATTGTCATACAAGAAACGCACCTCAACCCCTTCGGATGCTTTCTTCATCAATGCATCTTTAATTTTGCAACCGGTCTCATCATTGGCAAACAAGAAATACTGGATATGTATATGATGTTTTGCTTCTTCAATGTCATGCAATAACAAATCAAATTTACGATGTCCATCCGTTATGATCTCGACTTCGCTACCGCGAAGCAATACTGAATCATTATTTCTTTCAAGTAGCGAAGCGAGTTTAATCGTATCATAAATCTGATGTAAACTGGTAACATCTTTAGAACTGTCTCTTATATTAATTTTTTTATCGGTCTGTTTGTAATGTGAAGATATAGATTTTTTTTTGCGATTATCCTGTCCGAAAAAATAGAAAAACAAAATACCTACCGCAGGGACAAACACCAACACCAGTACCCACGCCAGCGTACGTATCGGATTTCGATTTTCCGAAATAACAACAAGTATTGTCCCTACGACTGTTATCGCATAAATTGTTGTAATAATTGTCTGTATAACGAAAGGTATTCCCATTTTTTAGTCCAAATTCTGAATATTCGAATCAAGCCATTTCAAGCGATTCTCATAATTTTTCTGCATCAGAAGATATGCTTCCCTGTGCGAAAGATTCTCATCTCCATTTAATAGATTTTTATTCCTTAAATCCCACATTGAAGTATTTAATTCTTCGGACGCCGACAGCTTCCCGGCACATTCCGTTATTGTAGGAATAATTTCTTCAAATCGCGGCTTCAAAAGAGTCCAACGCTCTCTTACCTTACTAACAAATACAGGATCTTCAAACAAGCCATCGTACCAAAGAGACCCTTTAGCACAAAACCCTTCTATTTTTGTAAACGAATCGAAATCAAAATCCCATACCGGACCTGCTTTGAGAGGACCATTCCGGTCTTTATGAAAATAACAACTTCTGGGAAAAGACGGTTCCGTAATGCCGGTTAATTCAACGACAAACCACCAGTCTATAAACGAAACTTCATCTATCATCGAAGTATATGTTCTGTTTTCGGGAAATGTTTCATCTTCATACAATAAATTTTCAATTGTATTCACATAATCGCGAATATAATCAAATTGTGCCGGCTGCAGGACCTCTTCATCAGGTTCCTTTATCATAACGGGAAAATCCCATACTTTGGATCTGAATTTATTTATCTCATCATAAAACGTATCAAATTCCAGAAGATATCCTCCTGTTATTGACTCTTCATCAAGATCGGACGATTTCATTTCTTTTATATTAACGCGATTTTCATCAGGTTTTATCTGCTCACAGAGATAATAATTACCAAGATGTACATCATTCAGCATCACCTCTACAAACTGTCCCCGTGGCGTCCAATCCAGTTCCGTTTTACGGGATATTTCAAATGCAATATGATTACGTATCAGCGTACGATCAATATAATTAGCCAGTAATACCCATCGCTTATGTTTAGGCATTCCAAGAATAGATCCTTTTTTATCCAACTTGATCGCATACGGTTTTTTAGAATATGTCCAGGTAGAATTGCCACGACCCCGGATTGAGATATCTCCATTATAATCATCAAATTTACCAATGCCGTCTATTGTCATTTTTCCTTTAATCCAGTTTTCTTTATCAAGGATCTCTTTTTCATTTTCCGTACGAATAACAACAACGGGAAGCTCTGTGAATTTTTTCCTTTCCAGATGCATCACCGATGATGACAAATAGACAGTGTCTCCTTTAGAGTCTCTTGAAGTAAGAACCAATGCCACAGCATCTTTATATCCTTCAGTACGGGCTTTATCCCGTATATAAGCCCTATACTGCCCTTCTTTCAGATTACCATTCTCATCGGTCGAAGGCTCAATTTTTTCAAGATAATATCGTTCTGGCGTATTCACGTAAGACGAACGTATTTTAACCTCTCCGATTCTGTCTAGAGCAATATCACAATGCTCCGATGCAAGATCGTAATTGAATATCGCATCAGAAGGATTCACCCTGAATTCAAACATAATTTCCGTTCCTCTCATATAGGACATTTGTTGCGTAAGAAGAACTATGCTTGCAGGATAAATAATTTCTTTACTATTAAAGACAAGAATCCGGCCATCAGATAGTTCAATTGTGTATTCTTCTGTGTCTTCATTCAAATCTAATGATTTAACAATAGATTTAGGTAACTGAATCGTTGTATTATTAGTAAAAGTTATAAGCCAATAATCGGATATATCGGAAGTGCTGCTTGTTGCTGATACTATTTTTTCCTGTGCATTAAAAGCATTTTGCAAAGAAATAACACTCTGCAATTTATTAAGATCATCTTTTAAAGTCTCTATTTCTTTTTCAAGTCCTGACAAATCTGTTTCATCCTTACATGAAAGTGCAAAGATTGATAAAAAACAAAAAGTGAATATGATATTTCTCTTTTTTATGTACATGCTATCGCTGTATTAAATATAAAAGGCGGGGCGCTTGCGAAAAACACAAGCAATCCCGCCTCTATATGGTAAGTTATTCAGAATTATTTATATCTTATCTAAGCAAATCGGTAAACGATGTATTATTCATATACTTAGCAAATTCCAAGTCAATTGCAGCTTCTTTAGCCAAAGAACGATCTTTGCTGATAGCAGCTTTCATATTGTTCACTACTCCATTAGAATCGTTAGTACGTGCAGCAACAATCGCTTTCAGGTAATCTGTTACAGCATCTGCATTCTTAACATCATTCAATGTCTGGGCTGCAGTACTGTAGTCCTTTGTCAGTATCTGGGCAAGAGCAGCATTATTACTCTTTGTACCTGCAAACGAACTAACCGCTTTGGCATAATCACCCTGTTCAAGATATAACAAACCAAGAGCTTCACCAAGTTCAGGAATATCAGAAGCACTACCGAACAATTGCTGTGCTTTGTCTTTATCGCCATTCAAGAGAGCAATAAGTCCCAAGTTTACATTGGCCTCACTGTTATTCTTAACAGAATTGGATTTATTGAACATTTCTTCTGCCTTTCCATAATCACCTGCGCGGAAACGTTCCATACCAATGTTATTCCATGTACGGTAATCATTAGGATAAATACTGCTAGCTTTAGTATAGATCGTTTCTTTTTCAGCTTCGTTATCCGTCAGTGTAGCAGCATATAATAGCTCTTCAACAGTAAGGCTTCCTGCATTACTTTTTGCCAAAGATGCAATTTCCTCGTCAGATTTTCCTATAATTTCTATATTGGCAGTCAAGCGTGAACGGCGTAATTGCGGAAGAATTTCATCAGCCAATGATTTGAATACAGTAGAAATATTTTTAATTTCACGTTCTCTTTCTTCCGGATCTTTATACATAGACAATACACGAAGAACAAGATCTTTATCCTGAAGATTTGATTTAGACACCAATTCGCGGAATCCTTCCCAGTCCTGGGCAGTATAACGGGCATCAACAGGAACGTCTATCTTACGTTTCTTAAGTTCTTTGTTCAAATAATTTGTTGTATTAGCCTCACGACGTTCCGCCAGGGCATCGTTTAATTTCAGTCCTCCGTCAGGTGAAGCATAAGCAGAAATCTCAACAGACACATTCTGATTAGGAGCTTCATTTGCATTTTCAACAAGATCCTTCCACTCTTTTACTTCTCCTTTATTAAGTTCATTTGAACGCAATTCAGCCTGTTGGATTAAGAACATAATATTAGCATCATAAGCCTCTTTTATAATACGCTGGAATTTGTCCGCTCCTATTGCAGGATCAGCAGTAGCAGCATCCGCCAATGCAGATGTAGCAATTACGCCTTCAGCGATCTTAACATCCGGAAGTTTAACCACCTTATTTTTGATCTTTGCTTCAAATGTCAGGTATAATTCCGATTTCTTCATCGCCGGTTTATATTCAAATTTCGAACGCATCGTTGCATTTCCTCCAGAAGAATAAGATACAACCTGATTATTTGCTTTTACTTTCTCACCCTGGAAAGTATAGGATGTTCCCCATGTTTCGCCTGTGGCATAACGAAGTACAGGGGTAACTGTAACTACGGCATTTTTATTAAACCATTTAGCGGGAAATGTAGCACTGATAGTGACGGGAACTTCACCACCTATAGCCTCAAGCGGTTGAGGATCAGCCTTAATATACTGCTCCGATAAAGGAGTTAATTTTCCCGAACAAGCCGAGAACACAAAAATTGCAGCCAGTGCAAGGAAAGGCAAAAAGATCTTTTTGTTCATAACAGTTAACTTTTTAGAATTGTTTATATTATTTTATTTCTCTATTATATTCGCTCTTTGAGTTAGTATTACCGCGCAATACGACAGCGTGCAAAATTAAAAAAATTATTTCATAGAAATGCTAAAAAAAACAGAAAAAAATTATCAAAAAAACAGTACTTTTGCATATTCATAAAAAAAGAAATGATGATATATTACATAAAATCGCCAAATAAGCTGAAAACAAGCGTATTATTGCCTTCATCCAAAAGTATAAGTAACAGGGTACTTATATTAAATGCTTTGTGCAGTCATCCGATGAAAATAAATAACATATCCGCTTGTGATGATACGGAAGTAGTAATAAAAGCCCTTGGCGAAAGCAGCAAAAATATAGACATTGGGGCTGCAGGAACAGCAATGCGTTTTCTCACGGCCTACCTTTCAGGACAGAAAGGTAGTTATACCATTACCGGAACGGAGAGGATGAAAAACCGGCCCATCAAAATCCTGGTTGATGCCCTTCGTTCTGTAGGAGCACAAATCGAATACGTTGAAAAAGAAGGATTTCCCCCTTTGCATATTCAAGGACAAACACTGAAAGGAGGAGAGGTATCTCTTGATGGAAGCACCAGTTCACAATATATCTCCGCTTTATTAATGATTGCACCGGTTATGACAAACGGCTTGCGTCTTCATCTGACCGGTAATATCATCTCCAAGCCATATATAAATATAACCATAAGGCTGATGCGTCAGTTCGGAGTAATCGTTTTTGAAGAAGAGCAAACTTTAACCATTCCGCCTCAACAATACTCTCCGGTAAAAAATTTCACTGTAGAATCCGACTGGAGCGCCGCATCTTACTGGTACGAAATGATTGCATTATCTAAAGACAATGATGCCACTGTTTCATTATTCGGTTTATTGCCCGATAGCTTACAAGGTGACGCATCCATCGTAGAGCTATTTGACAAGTTGGGGGTCAAAACTACATTTACTGTATCAGGAGCAATCCTTACAAAAAAACAACGATCTGTTGATTATCCGTTCATATTCGATTTTGTCTCTATGCCGGATATGGCGCAAACAGGGGTTGTTACCTGTATAATGCTAAATATTCCATTTCGTTTCAGTGGCTTACAAAGCCTGAAAATAAAAGAAACAGATCGTCTTAATGCTCTAAAAACCGAATTACACAAGTTCGGTTATCAACTCGAAATACACAATGAAAATACGCTTGAATGGAGCGGTGAAAGATGCGAGCCGGAAACTTCGCCCGTTATAGCAACATATGAAGATCACCGTATGGCAATGGCATTCGCCCCTATTTCATTGTGTATGGAAAACGGAATAAATATCGCCGATCCGGAAGTCGTATCGAAAAGTTATCCAATGTACTGGAGCGATTTAAGAAAAGCAGGTTTTGCAATAACCGGCATGTAATACCTTATTTCCGTATATGTATATTTAAAATTTATCTTATGTTATATTTAATTTCCGGAATCGTCATTTTAGGCATCATAACTGCTATAATCGGTTACTTTGGCAACCGCAGACGGCAAAATGACAACACAAATGCGCCCGGTAAAACCGCTGTGATTGCTGATTCCGACTGTTGCGGCCAACATGAAGTATGCGAACGCGACAGCCTTCTGGCCGCCGTCAGCAAACAAATTGAATATTACGATGATGAAGAATTGGATATATATAACAACATCGCTTCCGATAAATATAGTGAAATGGTTGTCGAAGAGTTCCGGGAGGTACTCTATACACTACGGGAAACAGAGGTGGCCGGCTGGCTACGCAGCCTGCAACTCCGCGAAATCAATCTCCCCGACCAGTTGAAAGACGAAGCTCTTTTAATTGTTGAAGAACGCCGAAAAAACTTATGAACAAAAAAATATGGATATCTTACAATATACATTTTTCCAAAATGCCCTTTGGGCAAGCCTGCTGATAGCTATAGCATGTGGAATTGTAGGGACGTATATCGTTTCCCGCAGGATCGTGTTTATCAGCGGAGGGATTACACACGCGTCGTTCGGCGGACTGGGGATCGGGTTTTATCTGGGGATCGACCCGGTATTGTCGGCGCTTGGTTTTGCTGTTTTATCGGCTTTCGGGGTGGAATATTTAAGTCATTCAGGCGACTATAAACGGATTCGCGAAGACTCAGTCATCGCCGCTATCTGGTCGCTCGGCATGGCAATCGGGGTAATCTTTATATTTCTCACGCCCGGTTATACACCCAATCTTTCCGCCTATCTTTTCGGAAATATCCTGACTGTATCAAAGACCGATATTCTCTGGATGTTTATATTGTCAGTAGTCCTTATCAGCGTCTACCTGCTGGGGAAAAGGATTATTGTGTACACCGCTTTCGACCGTGATTTCGCGCGTACGCAAGGGCTACCCGTACGGTTTGTTGAATATATGATGATGCTCTTTATCGCAGCAACCATCGTCCTGTCTATTCGCCTGATCGGCATCATGCTGTTGATGAGTCTTGTAACGATCCCCCAGATGACAGCCAATATGTTCACTTCAAATTACAACAAAATAACCATAATAAGTTGCATTCTGGGATTTATCGGATGTGTTTCCGGATTATTCTTATCCTACTTTTTCAACATTCCATCCGGAGCATTTATTATTCTTGTTCTTATTACCCTGTTTCTGATTGCCAAAGCTATTCAGAGTATCCTTATTATCTGCGAGCATTAATCAGCCGCATCACTAATTTTTTTAAATAATGCAATAATATACTGTTTTTTCAGTTATTTTATAGCTAGTGTGTATCTTTAATTTATGAGCACAGAAATAAAGAAAAGACTTTATATATTGGGAGCAACGGTAATAATTATCGTTGCATTTGGTTCATGCGGTGCCAGAAAAAACACCGCGCCAAGTCGTTTTTATCATTCGCTGAATTCCCGGTATAACATTCATTTCAACGGAAAAACATCATTTGATGAAGCCTTGAAATCGATGAATGAAGGATACAAAGAAAACTATACGGAACAAATTTACATGTATCCGATAAGCGGCATTTATAAAGAAGAAAAAAGTACTACGGGTGGCCCTTTCGATCGTGGCATCGAAAAAGGCAACAAAGCAATAAAGCTACACTCCATAAAAGAAAAACCACCCCGCAAACCCGGTTGGCAAAGTGATCCCAAACAAATAAAACTTCAGGCACAGGAAGAATTTAACCCATTCATGAAGTATTGCTGGCTGCTTATTGCTGAAAGTCATTTTTATAATGGAGATTTTCTGACGGCAGCCGTTACTTATTCCTATATAACACGGCATTTTGCTACAAATGAAGAACTTGTAGCCGAAGCACGCATCTGGCAGGCACGGTGCTATACAGAAATGGAATGGTTTTACGAAACAAATAACATCCTGAGAAAACTGAATGAAACAGGTGTACCACCAAAACTACAAAAGAACTATGACCGTATGTATGCCGATTACCTGATAAGAAGCGAACAAACGGAAAAAGCAATACCCTATCTTCAAAGCTCTATTAAATCAGAAAAAAATAAACGTCAACGTTCGCGTATGCGTTATCTGCTTGGGCAGCTTTACATGAATAATGATCAAAATGAACTCGCCTACCAGACATTCGGAAAAGTGGCCTCATCAAACCCTCCTTACGAAATAGAATTTGCATCACGCATACGTCAGACAGAAGTTTTCCCCGGAGGAAATTATGAGAAAGTCCTAAAGATGCTGCGCCGTATGTCCAAAAGCGACAAAAATAAAGACTTTCTGGATCAGGTATATTATGCAATGGGAAATGTCTACATGACTCAGCTAGATACAACCAAAGCGATTGAAAGTTATGCCGAAGGCATTGAAAAAAGCACACAAAACGGAATGGATAAAGCAATATGCCAAATCCGTCTCGGTGACATTTATTTCACACAGAAAGACTACCTTAAGGCGCAGCCATGTTTTAGTGGTGCGCTTGCAGGCTTACAAAAAGAATATAAAGATTATGACCGTGTAGCGCGTCTGTCGGAAACGCTTGATGAGCTGGTCGTTCACTATGAAGCCGTTCATTTACAGGATAGTCTGCAGGAACTTGCCCGCATGCCTGAAAAAGAACGTCTTGAAGTTATCGATAAAATTATAGCACAGATCATTGAAGAAGAAAAAAAGGCTGAGGAAGAAGCTCAGAAAGAAGAATACCTGGCCAACCAGGCCTCGATAGGTTCGAATTTCAATCAAAGGAACAATATAACAATGCCGACAATGCCGACGGGAGCCGGAGGCAGCTCTTTCTATTTTTATAATCCACAAGTTGTGGCTCAGGGAAAAACACAATTCCAGAATAAATGGGGGAAAAGAACACTGGAAGACAACTGGCGCAGAAGAAATAAAAAAGTAACTCTGCTGCAAACAGAAGATGAAGAAGAAGCCGGTGAAACTACCACCGAGGAGATATCAGAAGAAATGATCGCGCAAGCCGACTCGCTACAGGCTGTACAGGACGCACTCGCATCAGATCCTAAATCCCGTGAATATTATCTACAACAAATACCACTTACGGAAGACGATATTGAGGCTTCCGATATCATTATAGAAGACGGGCTATTTAATATGGGAATGATTTACAAGGACAAACTCGAAGATATGGATTTGTCGGTTGAAACATTTGAAGAACTCGAACGTCGTTTCCCCGAAAACTCATACCGTCTTGACTACTATTATCAGATATACCTAATGGCCTTACGTTATAAAGATACGACGCTTGCTGAAAAATATAAAAACAGATTGCTTGCAGAATTTCCAGGAACCGATTACACGATAGCAATTTCCGATCCCGACTACGAATATAACATACGCATGATGGACACCGTCCAGGATTCACTGTACGAGATGACTTATGAAAGCTATCTTGCAGAAGACACCTCTACCGTACGTCGTAATTATCTGGAATTCAGCGCAAAATATCCACTTGCCAAGTTAATGCCTAAATTTATGTTTCTGAACGCACTTACCTATGTACAGTCCGGTGATGCCGAAGGTTTTCAAGAAGCATTAACTACATTAACCGAAAAATATCCTAATGCTGATGTTACTGAATTAGCCAATGAAATGTTGAAAGGCTTGCTTCGCGGGCGCAAATTGATGCAGGGAAGTTTCTCTACAATGACATGGGATCTGCGTTTCGGATTAAACGATAATGGTTTGGTCGCTTTTGCAGACTCTGCACGTATGTTCTCTACAGAACAGGAAACCCCGCACAGAATGTTACTCATTTATACAACTGGAAGTGTTGATCGTAACCAATTATTATATGCTATAGCAGCATACAATTTTGCCAATTTCCGGGTCAAAGGATTCGATCTCAGTTTCGAAGAACTCGGTTCATTAACAATATTTACAATCAGCGGATTTGATAATCTAAGTGAAATAATTAATTATTACCGCATGATATATGGAGAAAACGGATATGCATCTGCATTTGACGATGTTGTAACATTCTTCCCGTTATCCGACGAAAATTACGACATCCTGATGCGTGGAAAAACACTGGAAGAATATATGAGATTCTTTGTCGAAAATTATGGTGAAGAGGCGCCTGATCTTGTTCACCGCTGGCGTGTTCGTGTCGATACGGACAAAAAGGCTGTAGAAGATGAACAGGCTGAAAAGGAAATAACTTCCGGACAGTCAACAGAGCCCGCAATTTCTACAGAAGATTCTGTCCCTGAAAATAAAAAGGAGGTTTCACCGGCAACTGATCAAGTGATTAAACAAAATCAGGAAGAGGAAAAAACAGAAAAAGAAGACATTCAACAATCAGTCGGACCTATCAGCGATCAAGAAAACGTAATTCCGGAAAAAATCGAAGAAACGGTTCCTGTAATTGAACAACCCAAAGCAAGAGAAGAATTAAACGATACGATTGTAGTAGAATCGAAAAAGGAAAGAACAGTCAGGAATAGAGCGAAAAAACAAAAAGAAAAAACATCCGGGAAAAAGAAGGAACTTACTTCCGAGGAGCAAAAAATCGTAGATGAACTTTCCAAATCTTTGGAGGAAGAAGAGGAACGTCCTAAAGCAAAAGGAGACAATATCTTTAAAAAACTCTCTAAACGCATCAAAGAAACAAATGAGTTTAAAAAGATTGAAGAAAGTATAGACATAGCAAAAGAATTGGCGGCAGAAGAAGAGTTGCCGGCAGACAGCGTTCAGAAAGAAAAACCGCTTGAAAGGGTTGATGGAGAAATGACATTTGATCAACTCCAGGAAATACGTAAACGTGAAGCAGAAGAGAAAGCCATACAGGATACAGAGAAAGCTTTATCCAAAGAAGAAGCGAAAAAAGCTGCCGAAGAACTGAAAAAACAACAAGCGAAAGAACGCGAACTGCAACGCAAAGAAAAAGAAAAAGCAACCAAAGAACGTCTGAATCAACAGGCGAAAGACCGTAAACAAAAAGAAAAAGAGCGCAAAGCTGCTCTGAGAGAAAAAGATAAGCAACGCAAAGCCGCTCAGAAAGAGAAAGAAAAAGCGAGAAAGGCCGCACAAAAAGAAAAAGCAGCCCAAAGCAAAACTTCTCAAAAATCAAAAAAGAATTAAAATAAGCTGATAATCAGCTTATTTTAATTCCTGCCTTCTTACTTCATCAACCCCTTTCACAACATAAAGATACGAAACAATATCCTGTAATTCCCGGGCTGAATGAACCGAGAAATTAATCGTACAATCAACAATTTCATCAACAGTAATTGTTGTTAAACCCGATATAGACAGGTTAAGCTTTTCGGTAATACAATCTATCAGATCGCGAAGTAAATGATAACGGTCAACGGCTTTTACATTTACGCGCACAGGATAAAGAATATCCACATCCTCTTTAAAGTCTACATCTATAATAGTATCGCCAGCCCTGGATGCGAGAGAAATAGCTTCATAACAATTGCGCTTATGAATAGTTATCCTTTTATCACCTGATTGGAAACCTATCAACTCATCGCCCGGCAGCGGATGACAATGCGAACAACGTTGATAAGGAATTACTTTCACTTTACGTAACTGAGACTGCAAATGATGCTTTGCCGTATAGGTCAGAACATGATTCAACCAATCAGGCTTCGGAGATGTATTTTCATTAACACCTATTTCTACACAATCACCACGCCGCAACACCGTTTTTACGGAACATAATTTACCGTTTATGCGCGCATACTGAGCATGATCACCAATCGAACTATGGATCTCATAAGCAAAATCCAATGCGGTAGCACGTTGCGGCAATATAATCCCATGCCCTTTCGGGGTAAAAACTCGGATGTCATCATTATAAAAATTAGACACAACATTTTCAATAAAACTTCCTTCCTGGATATGGAATGCGATGTCTTTTAATACGGATCTGAATTTATGAATCCAGTTGTCGATATTACTATCAGTACGATCAGCCACACACCCAAGCCTGGAATTACGAACCATTCGCTCCGAAGAAAGATGAATTTCCTCCCATCCGCCCTGTTCGTTCAGTAGTTTTATATGAAAACTCTGATAACCGTTTTCCTTTGGACTATCGACATAGTTTGATATACTATGCGGTTTTTCTTTGAAAACATCCGTCAGTAATGAATAGATATGAAGGCATCTATTTTTCTCCGAAAGCGAAGTCTCATCCGGAAAAATAACCCATATGGCACGTTTGCTATCCAAATGTTTAAAATCCATTCCAAATTTTTTCATTCTGAGCCATAAACTGTAAGGAGTCCTATAATTAACTTCCAGCCTTGCGGAAATACCTTTTTTCAACAACAATTTGTGAATCCTGTCTGTAAAGGATTTCAGTTGCTCACAATTCTCTTCTTCTTCCTTTCTCAAAGCCTCTTCCAGTGCTGCATATTCCTGAGGGCATCTGTAGCGTAAACTAAGATTCTGCAATTCTGTCTTAATATCATACAATCCGAGTCTGTTTGCCAGAGGTGCATAAAAATAATCCGTTTCTCCGGCAATTTTCATCTGTTTGTTAGCATGCATGCTACTTAATGTGCGCATGTTATGAAGCCGGTCCGCCAGTTTGATGAGTATGGCACGTATATCGTACTGAACCGAGTCAAGCATCTGCTTGAAATTATCCAGTTGTTTGGACATTTCGTAATGTTCCTTTTTTTCCTTTGTCACCACACGTACCAGAAAAGCAACATCATCTCCAAACCGTTTCCTGATATCCTCGACAGTATAAGGAGTATCTTCCACCACATCATGTAGAAACGCTGCAATAATCGAATTTGCCCCCAATTGTAACTCTTCACCGATAATACGGGCTACAGCTATCGGATGAATAATATAAGGGCCGCCTGCCTGCCGAACCTGCGTTTTATGGGCCATGCGGGCAAACCTGTAGGCAGTCTTAATACGTTTCATTTCTTCCGGTGTCATCCTACCCTCTATTGATTTGAAAAGGGAAGAGACCTGTTTCCTGATCTGTCTATCAAAAGCATCCATAGTAATAAGTATAATAATATGAACATCAAACAACTATAACCTTTTCATTCTGGTGAATAATTGTTTATAAAATGTATAAAACAATAAATTTTGAGTGATTTTATAAATTAGCTACGAAGTTATGAATAATTTTTTATAAATATACGCAAAATTTACAAACAATTTTCTGCCTTATTCTCCTTTATCTAAAGAATACGTCAAAAATAAAACATCTTTTTCCATAAAACTACCCTACTTATAGGGTAGTTTTAAACAAACAAGTTTAAATTTCTTCCGGATTTGGATAACATTCCAGTTATTAATAGCTTTGCAGCCGTTATGTATGAATCGTTACTAGAATTAGATCCGATAAGAATCAATTTTTCCGAGTCAGGAAATATTGTGCTGAACATCGTATTGGCATTTATTATGTTTGGGGTAGCATTAGGGATGCACATAGACCATTTTAAGACATTGATACGGTCTCCCAAACCGATTATCATCGGATTATTCCTTCAATTTATTTTCCTGCCCTTGATCACTTTCATTCTGGTCATTATTTTTAATAAGATAATAACTCCGACCGTAGCCATGGGAATGATTCTGGTAGCGGCATGTCCCGGGGGTAATATTTCAAATTTTATGACATCCCTATCGAAAGGAAATTCCGAATTATCCGTTACATTAACCGCTATTTCCACTGTACTCGCCATATTTATGACCCCATTCAACTTCAAACTGTGGGGAGGATTATACGTAAACTTTATCAATAAAATGGCCGAAGATATGCTGCAACCGTTAGAAATAGAATATTCACAAATGTTTCAGACTGTCATTATTATCATTGGCATACCGATTATAGCAGGAATTTTGTTTTCAAGATATTTTCCGGTCATATCGCTGAAAACAAAAAAAATATTGCAATACATATCCATTCTGTTTTTCATAACATTGGTTGTAATCATGTTTTCGAACAATTGGCAACTATTCGTACAACATATAAAATATATTTTCATCATCGTATTTATCCACAATACAATTGCATTCCTATCCGGTTATAATATCGCAACATTACTGAAACAACCGGATCGCAATCGCAGAACATTCACAATTGAAACCGGCATTCAGAACTCAGGATTAGGGCTTGTTTTGCTTCTAAATCCGAATATATTTCCGGAGGAAATGAAAATTGGAGGCATGCTTTTCGTAACAGCCTGGTGGGGAATATGGCATATCATTTCCGGTCTGAGCATATCCTTATATTGGGCCCGGAAAACACCCGAATCTTAAAAAAGTTCTCCGGATCAAAAGCTTTCACCATAAGTCGTATATTTAAATTAAGATTGTTTCTTTTTCATTTCAGCAATCATTCTGACGCAGATAAAAACAAGAAAAGCGCCTACCACAATAATAATGCTCCATAAAAATACAGGCTGCTCTATCAAAGACCGTTTCCGTTCCGGAGTGATTTCTTCCGATATGGCGTAATCATGCTGGTTTTTTACCTGAAGAACAGACAAATCCGCAGGTATGTTATTCCGGAAATGTTCAATATCATACTTCCCGGAAACAGGATCACGCCTGTCTGACACAAATCTATATTTTCGACCGGCTTCAAGATATATACAAACATAACGACATAATCCGTATATTTTTATCGAATGAATAACCAAGGAAGGATTGTGTTGATTTTCTATAATAACATATGTTTTGGGAGAAAAATAAAAGTCATCCGTAAAAAATATATTTTCTTTCCTTGAAGATAAAGAATAATACTCCCTAAGGTATGAAATTGAATCACTCAGCACTGCCTGACGGTAATAATCGGGCTTATTCCGGATGTTGAATTCGACTTTACTTATGCAATAAGTATGCTGTACATCCGGAAAGCGTATAGATGTATTATTGTCACTGTCTTCCTGAATAAACCTACCCGGGTTTATTTCCACAAAATGACCATACAGATTCGAATTTTTTATTTTACCGACTTGTATAATATCCAAAGGGCTACTATGATTACTTGATAATGTTATTTCATAATACCGGTAATTTCCCTGCGGAAAATCAAGAATCAACAATTCCGTATTGTCTCCGGCCTGTTGTCCGGGTCTTGATACTTCAGTCGTCTGTTTGACAATATACCATTGTTTTAAGTCATTACTACCTCTGATAGCAGCATATTTGCCGGTCTCCGCTTTCCGCAAAACAATACAAAAACGACTCAGGTTCTCAGAAAGCTGATTATTTCTACTTTAACAGATTAAAAAAACGAGCGCAAAAGTCAGGACAAACACATTCAATTATTTGGCATTCAAATGATTAATTAGTATATTTGCGGTATGGATAGAAAAGCAAACAAG
>JAITVS010000338.1 GCA_031285685.1 Tannerella sp. | reverse complement strand
ATCTTGGCAACGAAAAGTTTCAATCCTGAAAAACAAATTACATACTGCTTAAAAACAGTATTTTATACAAAAAAACATTATATGTATTCCGTTACGGAAAAAAAATGTTATTATTTTTTATTTTTTTGATGAACCGAAACTTTTTTATGAAAAAATAATCCGTACATTTGCGTAATTATTTCAAGTATTATATCGAAAAATTAATTTTAAAACCAATAATCAAGTAACCATGAAAAGAAATAATTTGATTCTGATGTCCGCTTTAGCGGTGGGCATCGTATTCAGCGGTTGTAATCCTTTAAAGAAAATGAAGGATAGAGGCAGCGAGGTGAAATATACAGTTAATCCACCTGTTCTTGAATTGGTTGGAAATGATGTGGCAATAACTATTAATGGCTCATATCCGGCCAGTTATTTTAATAAAAAAGTTATTTTGACACTTACTCCGACCTTGCAAAGCGGCGACAATGAATTAGCCTTTGACGCTTATAAGGTTCAAGGTGAGGCTGTTGAAGAAAACAACAAAGTAATATCAAGTGACGGCGGTACATTTAATTATTCATCAAAAGTTGCTTACAATCCTGATTTTCAACTTTCGGATTTGAATTTAAAAGCAGTAGGGTCTTATAAAGCGAAATCACTTGACTTTGAACCGTACAAATTGGCAGACGGTATTATTACCACTTGTCTGCTGGTTGAAAAAAACGGCAAAACGGTTTATGCATCTGATAAATACGTGCGTATCACTCCCGATTCGTACCAGACAGATATTAAGTATCTGATTCAAAAGTCGGATGTTCGTACTTCCGAAACGAAAAAACCGGAAATACAGGCATTTACCGAAGCGGTAAAAGCAGCAAAAGCAAACGAAAGAATTCAATTTACCGGTGCTCAGCTGTCATCTTATGCTTCACCTGACGGTGAATTTGACCTGAACGAAAAGTTGGCAAACAACCGTGAAAAAAGCGGACAGGCGTTTTTTATGAAAAGTTTCAAAACTGCTGAGGTTAGTGAACTGACACAATCCGATTTCCTGAAAGTAGTAGCTACTCCGGAAGACTGGGACGGTTTCAAAACGTTGATGGAAGAATCGAATATTGCCGACAAACAGTTAATTCTCCGCGTTCTGTCCATGTATTCAGACCCTGTTGTTCGCGAACGTGAAATTAAAAATATTGCTGCCGCTTACGATGAAATAAAAGCCCAGATACTTCCGCAGTTACGCCGTTCAAAAATGACGGTTAATGTTGAATTGATCGGCCTGTCGGACCAGGAAATTCTGGCTCAGTTTGACCAGGATCCCAGCAAATTAAAATTGGAAGAAATTTTGTATGCAGGTAAGTTAGCTAATGATAACAATAAGAAATTAAGCATTTATCAGGCTGCTGCACGTTATTTTCCGTCAGATTACCGTACAAAGAACAACTTGGGCGTTGCATATTTGAATGCAGACCGTACAAGCGAAGCAAAAACGGCTTTAAATGAGGCTAAAAGTATTGAAAATAACGACATCGTTAAAACCAATTTAGGTGTTGTGGCATTGCGCGAAGGCGATATGGCTGCCGCTGAAGAATTGCTGACCTCTGTGGCTGCAAGCGATGAGGCAAAATATAACCTTGGAACTATTAAGATTATTGAAGGCAAATACAGTGAGGCCATCAGTTATTTCGGTAATCAGGTAGAAGTTAATGCAGCGTTGGCTAAACTGCTGGCCAAACAAAACGATGCCGCCCTGTCAACTTTGAATTCAGTGAAAAGCGACGATGCTTTGGTCTATTATTTGAAAGCCATCGTTGGTGCAAGGACTCAAAATACTGAATTAGTGATGAACAACTTGCGCACAGCCTGTACCAAAAGCGCCGCTTTAAAAGCTAATGCCCGGAAAGATATTGAGTTTGGCAAATATTTTGCCGACAATACTTTTAAATCTATCGTTCAATAATTTATTATAAAGGATATAAATAAAAAAGTGGTTGGGATAAAATCCAACCACTTTTTTTATGTTTTAAATTGCAGGTCTGCGATCATATTCCACGTAACATGAGAATGGTCCACCTTAAAATTAGATGGTCTGACAGGGGAGAAAAAATACGGGCATCAGCCGGATGCGAGAGAACAAAGGTTTTGTAAATATTAATGTTCGATGCTGTCGAATACTATGGTATATCCGTCATCCGGCATAACACCGAAACTCAAAATGACAGAATCGCCTAACCGGTGAAAGACAAGGCTGTCCAAACCTTGCTACATTTCATCGGCCTGATGAAGGTCGACCAACGTATCGACATCAATCCATGACCCCTGAATATATTTGATGGCAACGGGATGCTCCTTTACAATTTCATTGAGCAGGTGATTGGTTGTCATCTGCTTGAAGTCCTGCAGCATGGAAAGTCTGTCCAATGCATCTTTGACAATCCGGGAACCTTTTCCCGAAACTTTCCACAGCCCGATAAATTCTCCGTTGATCAGAGACTGGTCCAAACCGGTGGAAGCCTCTTTTAAAAACACTCCTTCGCTGTACAGCTCCTTGTTGTATGGCTTGGAAGCCCGGACAAAATCCTTTTCCTTATTGGGGTCGATAACGGCATCGGCCGATACGATAATGGTTATGTCGTTACTGTCGTTCAACAGGTCGTTCAGGATGTAACTCCTGAAAACAATATCGCCGTATGAAATAACCGTGTTGTCCTTAATTTTATCCTTGGCCAGAAAGAGGGAATACAGTTCCTTGGTTTCGGCATACAGGTCGTTATCTACTGTTGCAATGTTAAGGAAATTGATCTTGTTTTTTTCAAAACCCCTCACTACCGTTACGTCTTTAATGCCTACCTTGTTGAGTTTTTCAATTAAAGTTTCCAGCAATGTTTTATTATGCAGCATGAGCAGCGTTTTGGGCTTAGAATGGGTCAGTTTACCCAAATGCCCCTGGCTGGCAGCCAGGATGATGCTGTTGACCTGTTTGCCGGCTGTGGGCAGGTATATTTTTTCTGCCTGCTGTAATTCTTCGGCGCCCTGCAGTCGGAAAATTTCGGAAACAGTAACAATATTTTCTTCAACACCGGTTAACGACTGTTCTTCAAATATTTTTTTTGACGTATCCTGCATGGTCTGTACTGAAGCCCTTATATTATGGTTAGCCCATATTACCATGCTGATTCCCAGTTGGCGAAAATAATCGACAGGTGTTGAGTAGTATTTTGTAGGTACGATGATAACCGGATGCCTGTTGCCCCATTCCTGCATGAAAGATTCAATGTCGGAAGGATTTGATTTTTTACTGTGAATCAGTATGGCATCGGCTCCAGCCAAGCGGTAAGCCTCGGCACGCCGCAAAGCCTCATCCAGCCCCCACCCGGCGATAAAAGCCTCAACGCGGGCAACAATCACAAAATCAGGATCTTTCTGAGTATCGCGCGCCGCCTTTATTTTACCGCAAAATTCGTCAATATCGGCCAGCGGCTGTGCTTCTCCGGCAATGAATGAATTTGTTTTCGGAAAAAGTTTATCTTCAATACAAACTCCGGCAATATCGCGCTGTTCCAGTTTCTTAACCAGACGCCGCATATTATTGAAGTTGCCGTACCCTGTGTCGCCATCCAAGAGAATGGGAATAGACGTGGCATCACTCATAAATTCAAGGACATCAATTACCTGTGTCCATGATGCTTCATTATTATCGCGGACGCCCAAAGCTGCCGATATAGACAATCCACTCCCCCAAATCCCTTTAAATCCGGTTTCTTCAACAATCTTTGCAGACAATCCGTTGTGGGCTTCCATCAGGAACTCCAATTGGCCGGACTGCAACATACGCTTTAAACATGCGCTCTTCTTCATCCTTATTTTTTATCAATAAAATCTGACAAAAGTATCAAAAAACATTTGAAAATCATGAGGCTTCTTCGGAAAATACCATGCTATATGCTAAAAATAATTTTCGGATTGCAAATCCGGCTCAATGTGGGCTTTGT
>JAITVS010000334.1 GCA_031285685.1 Tannerella sp. | reverse complement strand
CTTGTTTGCTTTTCTATCCATACCGCAAATATACTAATTAATCATTTGAATGCCAAATAATTGAATGTGTTTGTCCTGACTTTTGCGCTCGTTTTTTTAATCTGTTAAAGTAGAATTATTAAAAAAATCAATTTATTAGTGCATATTTTGATAAAACTGAATCGGGTGATGTAAAAAGGCCATATTGATCAAAATGAAAAAAGAAGCAGGTTTTGTAGGGATAGATTTGATCTGAACCAATTCGTATCATATAAGGGCCAATGACTGTGTTTTTTGTTGTGTGAAGGTTTTTTTTGAACCATATTTGTGCAAATCTGGAACATCATTTTTTTTATTCAGGCATTGATATTTGTATGCAAGACTTAAAGAAAGATGATCAGAGATAGAGTTATAAAAACGGCAAAAATACTTTATGCTCAGTACGGAATAAAGAGAGTAAATATTGAGCATATAGCCAGTGATTTATTTATTTCCACAGAAACTTTATATACTGAATTCAGAGATGAGGAAGAACTCTTGTCTGTATTTATGGAACAGGAAATAAATGCCTTATACCTGTCTGTGGAAATGATAAAAAAACGGGCTGAATCATCACTGGAAGTAGTTGTGCTTAGTTGTATTGAACAATTGTATTACATCAAATCTTATAGTCCGGTGTTTTTCTCTGATCTGAAATTTTATGCCGGACCGGATAAACAATGGAGAAGGTATCGGCAGGATTTCAGAAAGATGTGTATGGATCATTTTGAGAAAGGGGTAATTGATGGTGATTTTCTTTCGGATCAGAATTATGAGTTGATATCTGCAATGATAACGGAACAATCAGGTAGTTTTAATATAGAATTTCAGGAAACAATGATTTTGACTATTATACGTGGGGCATGTACAGAGACCGGACGAAATAAGTTAAGAAGATTCATGTGGCAGAGGTAGAATATATATGGAAATTTAAAAGTCAAGAGTAATGAGAAAAATATCTTTAATTAAAGTAAGCTTTTGTTTTTTGTGCGCCTTTATCCCATTGAGAGAAGGTATGGTGTTGGCTCAGTCACCTGCACATGTATTGGAGATCACTTTGCCGGAAGCATTGGAGATTGCTCTTAGTGCGGGGTTGACGGTCAAAGTCGCTGATATGGAGATTCAAAAACAGAAGTATGCGGAGAAAGGTGCCTATGCATCTCTTTTCCCTCAGATAGATTTGCTTGGAAATTACCAATATGCCGTTGAGAAGCAGAAGATGTATATGGATGGTGTCCCAGGCATGGATCAGGGAATAAGGGTTGGGCGTGATAATTTGTGGTCTGTAGGAGTACCTTTAATTTCAGTTCAATTGTGGAGAAGTTTGAAAATTTCAGCCTATGATGTGGAACTTTCTGTAGAGAAGGCGCGTTCATCCCGGATCGAAATGCGATATCAGGTGCAAAAAGCATTTTATGCCGTACTTCTTGCCGAGGATGCACATGCTGTATTTCGAGAAGCATATGATAATGCGTTGAGGAATTATCATGATATAAAAAATAAATATGAACAGGGATTGGTCGCCGAATATGATTTGATTCGTGCGAATGTCAATGTAAGAAACGCCGAACCTAATTTGTATGATGCTACAAATGCAATAGAACTTTCATTATGGCATTTGAAGGTGTTGTTAGGTATTAATCTGGATCTGGGGATAAGGTGTGTGGGTACTCTCTCCGATTATGACAGTAGCCTGGAAGAAGAATATTTGCAGATCGCTTTTTCACTGGAAAAAAACAGCGATTTACAACAGATAGATATACAGCAAGAGCAACTGAAAAAATTACGTCAGACACAAATTGCTGAATATTTCCCGTCTTTGAGCGCTCAATTTTCTTATCAATGGATTTCTATGAATAATAATTTCCGGTTTGGTGATTACAAATGGGATCCCTATTCCACAGTCGGTTTGTCTCTATCTATTCCTGTATTTTCCGGAGGAAAACGTTTTTCTGAAGTGAAGAAAACGGAAGTGATGCAAAAGCAGTTGAATCTGCAGCGTCTGGATCTTGAGCGGCAACTCCGGTTAGCTCATCGGCAATCGACCGATCAGATTCGTACCTGCCTCAAGCAATATCAGGCGGCTACTGCCGGAGTAAATGAAGCGGAAAAGGGGTATCAGATTACAATGAAAAGGTATGAAACAGGTGAGGGTACCTTGCTGGAAATCAATGACTCGCAATTGCAATTGACACAGGCTCGCCTGAATCTGAATCAGGCGATATATAATTATTTGATTGCCAGATCTGAACTGGAAAAGATTCAGGGAGAAACAAATTAATATTAACAGGTAAAACAATAGGTCATGAAAATAAAAAAAAGTATAGGAATAACTACTTTGTTATTGATGCTTTTGGTTGTATCCTGCAAACCGGAAACGCAACAAGCCGATGCAAAGGGAGAAAAGGTGAAGGTCGAAGTAGCGACTGCCGTGGCTCAGGAAATGGAGCAACTGGGAACTTTTACAGCTACAGCAGAGGCGGAAATGATTAATCAGATTGCGCCCCAGAATGCAGGGAGAATAAAAAATATTTATGCGGAAATCGGAGATCTTGTTTCAGTCGGACAGAAGCTGGTAGAGATGGATGCACTAAATCTGGAACAAACAAAACTTCAGCTGGAAAATAATAAGTTGGAATTTGAACGTGTCGATGAATTGTATAAAGTCGGTGGTATTTCCAAAGCGGTTTGGGATACGAAGAAGCTGGCCTATGATCTCTCGCAGAGAACGTATGACAATCTATTGGAAAATACGATATTATGTAGTCCTATTGACGGGATTGTCATGAAACGCAATTATGACAAGGGAGACATGTATGTCATGGGATTGCCTATTTATGTGGTGGAACAGATTCGTCCGGTAAAATTACTTGTAAATATATCCGAATCTATTTATCCTTATGTAGAAAAAGGAATGAACGTGAAGGTTTTGTTTGATGTGTACGGTGAAAAAGAATTCGATGGCGTAATAAAGCTGGTTCATCCTTCCATAGACCCTGCGACCAGAACATTTGTTGTAGAGGTTCAAGTCAGGAATAGTGATCATAAGATACGTCCCGGTATGTTCGGAAGGGTTACATTTAATTTCGGAACAAGAAGACAGATCATGCTTTCCGATCGTGCTGTGCAGAAACAACTTGGCTCCGCGGATAACTATGTCTATGTATGTAAGGATGGTCTCGTTTCATTTCGGAAAGTTGAGATTGGGCGGCGGATTGATAACATGTATGAAATACTGGATGGAATTGAAGACGGAGAGGTCGTTGTTGTGACCGGACATAATAAACTGAAAGACGGTGCGGAAGTAGAGGTTATAAAGAAATAATTCTATAAAATCAGGTACAATGAAAATAATAAATACTTCGGTTAAGAATCCGATAACAACCGCGTTATGCTTTGTTGCAATCATTATATTCGGAGTCTTCTCTTACTTTAATCTGGCAGTCGATTTGCTTCCGCAGATAGAGTCAAATGCCATTATGGTTATGACATCTTATCCCGGCGCCAGCGCTTCGGATATTGAAAATAACGTGACAAAGCCGATCGAAAATGTGTTGAACGGGACCAGCGACCTGAAACATATTTCTTCCAGTTCTCGTGAAAATGTTTCTATTGTGAATCTTGAATTTGAATTCGGGACAGATATAAACATAGCGATGAATGATGTTCGTGATAAACTTGAAATGGTGAAATCAAGTCTTCCGGATGATGTGGAAAATCCGATGATATTCAAGTTCGGTGTTGATGATATTCTTATTATGATTCTATCGGCGACGACCGATCAGGTGTCTAATGGCTTATACCGGATTTTAGAAGATCAGGTTGCCAATCCTCTGGCAAGAATCAGTGGCGTAGGAACCGTATCCGTATCAGGAACTCCGCAACGCGAGATAAATGTCTATTGTGATCCGTATAAAATGGAAGCTTATAACATAAGTGTGGAATCACTATCTCAAACGATTGCAATGGAAAACAGGAATACACCGGGAGGAAATGTGGATTTCGGTTCGAACACATATAATCTTCGTGTACAGGGAGAATTTACAAATGCCAAGCAGATATTGGACCTGGTTATAAAATCTGCTGAAGGACGGACGGTACGTGTAAGAGATGTGGCACGCGTGGAAGACAGTATGCAGGAGCGTTCCCAAATATCCAGTACGAACGGGCAAAAGGGGGCAATGATTGTGATACAGAAACAATCCGGAGGAAATTCGGTTGAAATATCCAGGACGATCCGGGAAAATCTTCCTCTTATACAGGAAAATCTTCCATCTGATATAACGCTTGGGATTATTATTGATACCTCGACCAACATACAAAATATAATGTCTTCATTGATGACAACGATCCTTATTACTATGTTTATAGTGATGTTGGTAGTATTTGTTTTTCTCGGACGTTTCAATACGACAATCATTGTTTTGGTGACTATTCCGGTTTCTCTGATCGGAGCTTTTGTTTATCTTTTTGCGACGGGCAATACGTTAAATATAATATCCCTGTCATCCCTTTCGTTGGCAATCGGAATGGTGGTGGACAATGCAATTGTAGTACTGGAAAATATTATGACTCACTTAAAAAGGGGGAGTAAGCCTAAACAGGCAGCTATTTATGCAACCAAAGAAGTCGGCATATCGGTTGTCGCCGGAACGTTAACAATTCTGGCCGTTTTTATACCATTAACTCTTGTCAGCGGGATGACCGGTGTTTTATTTAGGCAATTAGGGGGAATTGTTAGTGTCATTATGTTTATTTCTATGGTATCGGCAGTTACGTTGATACCAATGATGAGTTCCCGTATGTTAAGCCAGAAACATGAGAAAAGTCGTTTGTATATTATATTCTTTACTCCTATAGAGCGTGGATTGGATATGCTGGATCTTGCTTATGGCAGGTTGTTGAATTGGGCTGTACATAATCGTAAAAAAGTGATAGCCGGCGCGATATTGGTTTTTGCCGGGAGTGTGATGTTGTTTCCTCTGATCCGGACGGAGTTTTTTCCGACAATGGATAATGCGCGTATTGGTATTACATTAGAATTGCCGATAGGAACACATCAATCCATAACAGAGAATCTGGCAGAGAGGGTAACGGAAGAATTTCAGGAGAAATATCCGGAAATAGATGTTATTAATTATACATTGGGACAGGCGGATGCGGATAATGCGTTTGCCAATATGAATGATAACGGAACACACCTGATCTCCTATAATATATCTCTTGTCAGCGTTGAAGAACGGAAGAGGGGGTTGACGGAGATTTGTGAGCTGATGCGTGTAGATCTTGATATGTATACGGAATTGAAAGATTACGAAGTTCTTGCCGGCGGGTCGGCAGGAGTAGGAGGCGAAACAGGAGTGGATATAGAAATATACGGATATGACTTTGCTGCAACCGACGCTATTGCCCGTGAACTGTCGGAACGGCTGAAAGAGACTTCGCAATGTTCACAGACAACAATTAGTCGTGGAGAATATTCTGCGGAAGTATTGGTCGATTTTGATCGTGAGAAGCTGGCGTTGAATGATTTGAATGTTAGTATGGTATCAGGGTATTTGCGTAACCGGATCAATGGCTCTGTAGCATCCAGTTACAGAGAGGATGGAGAAGAATATGATATCCGCGTACGCTATGCTCCGGAATTCAGGTCTTCGATTGAAGACGTGGAAAATATTCTGGTCTACAATTCGGATGGAAAGGGGATCTACATCCGCGATTTAGGGAAAGTAACGGAAAAAATGATGCCCCCCACAATTGAACGCAAAGACCGTGAACGTATGGTTACCGTGACGGGAATTGCGGCAAAAGGCGTAGCATTGAGTGAGATTGTTGATGAATCGGTTAATATCCTGGATCAAATGGAAATCCCTTTGGGTATAACATGGGGGATTGGAGGGGCATACGAGCAGCAACAGGAGACGTTTTCGGATATAATGGTTTTGATGGTACTGATTGTAATTCTGGTATTTATCGTGATGGCGTCGCAATTTGAATCAATGAAAGATCCGTTTGTAATTATGTTTACAATCCCGTTTGCTTTGACGGGAGTCTTGATTGGCCTTACCCTCACAAACACACCTCTGGGGATTATGGCAATGATTGGTTTGTTGATACTTATCGGTGTGGTGGTGAAAAACGGAATTGTTTTGATTGATTATATCAAGCTATGTCGTGAACGGAATCTGAATATTACGGATGCTGTAGTAACCGCAGGCAAATCGCGCCTTCGTCCGGTACTTATGACGACACTGACGACGGTGCTTGGTATGGTTCCAATGGCAATAGGAATTGGAGAAGGTTCTGAAATGTGGCGTTCTATGGGTATTACTGTAGCCTGGGGACTATCTTTATCAACGGTTATAACACTAATTCTTATTCCTGTAGTGTATTGTGTTTTTGCCGGAAAGGAAGAGAATAAACAAAAAAAAGACCCGGAGCAGGGCTTCGTTTTGGATTTCTTGGCAGAGCCATAGAATGAACTTTGAATAGTAATTTATATTTTAACTCTAAATAATATAAAAAATGAAAGCAATATTTATATCATTCGATCAAGCTCATTTTGAAGACATTATTCGTATTCTCGAACACCTTGAAATAAGAGGGTTTACCTATTGGGACAATGTGGCAGGTTGTGGAAGTAAATATGGTGAACCTCATTATGGTAATCATGCCTGGCCGGGCCTGAACGGAGTTATATGGACAGTAGTTGCTGCAGATAAAGTTGATATGGTTATGAAAATGTTGCATAAACTGGACAGTCAGTTTGAGCAATTAGGTTTGCGTGCATTTATTATGAATGTGGAAAATACAATTTGAACATAATAAAAATAAAGATGAAGGCAATATTAATATTATTTAATCAGGCTTATTATAATGACATAATTGATTTAATGGATCAGATGCTTTTAAGAGGCTTTACATACTGGAAGAATGTAATAACTAACATTAATCATATTGGCAAATTCAATTATGGGGATTCTGTTGGATCCGGTAGGATCGGAGTTATTTATACGGTGGTGGAAAAAAGAAAGGTTGACCGGTTTGTTGATCGATTGTGTCAGATTGATAACCGGCCGGAACAGTTCTCTTTACAGACTTATGTGCTGGATATAGAAAAAATGATTTAAATAACTTGAGTTGGTAAGAACAAAAAAGCACGAAAGTTTACTCTTTCATGCTTTTTTTGTCGGGTGAATGATGGGACTCGAACCCACGACCCTCGGAACCACAATCCGATGCTCTAACCAGCTGAGCTACAATCACCATATAAAGTAGGTTTACAAAATTTACCCGAAGAAAAATAGAGCTTTTTCGTAAAATGCGCTGCAAAGATAGTGATTTTTTTAAAATCACAAATATGTTGTGTGAAATTTTATTTGTAAATTTCTTTTTTTGCCGCCAATAACGTGTTTCGCATCAATGATACGATGGTCATTGGGCCAACACCACCCGGAACAGGAGTTATATAGCTGCATTTAGGCGCTACTTCGTTGAATGCTACGTCTCCGGTTAATTTGTACCCGCTTTTCGTCACACTGCTTGGCAGGCGCGTTGTTCCTACATCTATAACAACCGCTCCTTCTTTTACCATGTCTGCTTTCAGGAACTCCGGCACTCCGAGCGCAGCGATGATTATATCGGCACTTTGACACATATCCATAAGGTTTGCTGAACGACTGTGGCATATAGTTACCGTACAGTCTCCCGGATATGTTTTTTGCATCATCAGCATAGCGAGCGGCTTTCCTACGATGTTACTTCTTCCGAGAATAACGCAGTGTTTGCCTTTTGTCTCTATTTCATATCGTTTGAGTAATTCGGAGATTCCGGCAGGAGTTGCCGACTGGAAGCAAGGTAATCCTAATGAAAGGCGCCCTACATTGATCGGGTGGAAGCCATCGACATCCTTCCTATAATCTATCGCTTCAATTATTTTCTGTGAAGAAATATGATCCGGTAATGGTAATTGTACGATAAATCCATCTATATCACTGTCATTATTAAGCTCTTCAACTTTACGGAGCAGTTCTTCTTCGGTTACGTCATCTTCGTATCGGATAAGGCTGGATTTAAATCCGACTTCTTCACATGTCCGGACCTTATTTGCCACGTATGTTTCACTGCCTCCATCATGTCCTACAAGTATTGCAGCAAGATGAGGTATTTTGCCTCCTCCTTTTTTTATTTGAGTGACCTCATCGGTAATCTCTTTTTTAATCTGTGCCGCAACGACTTTTCCGTCTATCAGTTTGTACACTTGTTCATCCATAATGTATGCAATTTAAATTTATTTTTTGAACATAGGCATTCGCTTGTTCCCTTTTGAAGTTGTAATCATACGCATCATTTTGCGTGTGTCGTCAAACTGTTTGATTAGTTTGTTGACCTCTTGTACGGTCGTTCCGCTTCCGTTTGCTATGCGTTGGCGGCGTGATCCGTTCAGTATGGATGGGCTGTTTCGCTCTTCCGGGGTCATGGACTGTATGATTGCCTCAATGCCTTTGAAGGCATTTTCATCAATGTCGATATTTTTCATCATTTTACCGACTCCGGGAATCATCGATGCAAGGTCTTTCAGATTCCCCATTTTTTTGATTTGTTGAATCTGCCCCATGAAATCATTGAAGTCGAATTGATTTTTAGCAATTCTTTTCTGAATACGTTTAGCCTCTTCTTCGTCATATTGTTCCTGTGCACGTTCAACTAACGAGACAATGTCACCCATTCCCAATATACGGTCAGCCATACGTTCCGGATGGAACACATCCAACGCATCCATCTTTTCACCTGTCCCTACAAACTTAATCGGTTTATCTACTACCGTACGAATGGATAACGCGGCACCGCCTCGTGTATCACCGTCCAGTTTTGTCAGCACGACACCGTCAAAGTCAAGACGATCATTAAATTCTTTTGCAGTATTAACCGCATCCTGTCCGGTCATGGAGTCTACGACAAACAGGATTTCGTCCGGATTAATCGCATCTTTTATGGCTTTAATCTCCTGCATCATTTGCTCATCGATAGCCAGACGTCCCGCAGTATCTACAATGACAAGGTCTTTTCCTGTCTTTTTGGCTTCTGCTATCGCGTGTTTCGCGATTTCCACCGGATTTTTATTTCCTTCTTCGGAATATACAGGTATATTGATTTGTTCGCCAAGTATGCGTAACTGTTCGATCGCTGCCGGACGATATACGTCACATGCGACAAGTAAAGGCTTTTTACCTTTTTTACTCTTGAGCATATTGGCAAGTTTTCCGGAAAATGTCGTTTTACCGGAACCTTGAAGTCCGGACATTAAAATTATGGCGGGTGAACCTTTCAGATTAATATCTACGGTTGAACCTCCCATTAGCGCCGCTAATTCATCATGTACAATTTTCACCATTAACTGGTTTGGCTTTACCGATGTAAGCACATCCTGGCCCAAAGCTTTTTCTTTAACAGTATCGGTGAATTTTTTGGCAACTTTATAGTTTACGTCGGCGTCCAGTAAGGCGCGGCGTACATCTTTGAGGGTTTCCGCAACATTTATTTCCGTAATTTTGCCTTCACCTTTTAATAACTTAAACGAACGTTCAAGTCTTTCACTTAAATTCTCAAACATAATTCTTTGATTTTGGCACAAAGGTAAAGGAAATAGTGTAAAATCGCAAATGTTTTGTGTTTTAATGGTGAAAAAAACGTAAATATATGTACGTAATAATCTATCGGATATGGTTTTTTTTATAAATATTTATACCTTTGCAGTCATTTTGGTGAAATTTTAAGTAATGGTGAGGAGGGGAAGAAGCTGTCAGGGATTGATTTATCGTGCTTTTCGTGCGTATTTGCGTTTTGTACATGATAGATTTTTTTACAGGAAAGTCTATCGTATCGGTAATGAAAATATACCTTCAGATGGCACACCTGTATTGCTTGTCTCAAATCACCAGAATTGCTTATGTGATCCGTTAGGTGTTTTGTTGGCATTTAAGGATCGGAAACCAAATGTGCTCGTCAGAGCAGATGTTTTTGCAATACATCCGCTGATAACCGGGGTATTACACAAGATGGGTTTGTTGCCCGCTTACCGCCTTAATTTTGACGGCAAGGAGTTGCTGTGGAAAAACAGGGACATGTTTAAAATATCGGAGGAAGGCCTGTTGAGTGGAGGGACTTTGCTGATGTATCCTGAAGGTATGCACCAGGATAAGCATTGGTTAGGTGACTTTTCTCTTGGTTATACAAAGATGGCTTTTGAGGCGGCTGAGCTGGATGATTTTCAGACGGAGATTTTTATACTTCCGTGCTGTAATCATTATTCCGAATATTACGATATTCAAAATGATGTTATTGTAAAATTCGGAACACCGGTATCAATAAAGCCTTATTATGAGCTTTATAAGGCAAAGCCGCGTACGGCGCAGCGTCAGGTAAATGCTGTTGTCCGGGAACAAATGATGGGTATGATGCTCAATATTACAGATCTCGGCAATTACAAGGCGATTGATTTTCTGCGAAATACATATGGCCGTAAATATGCGGCAGATCATGGTTTCAAAGTTAACTATCTGCCTGACAAATTACAGTCGGATCAGGCCCTTTTTAAAAAACTGGAGGACGCTAAAGTTGAGAATGCATCATCAATACAACAAATTTTTGATGATGCATTAGAGCTTGAGGACGAATTGAAAAAACTCAAGATACGTGATGATCATTTTGAAAATATTCCCAGTTGGGGCGCTATTGTAATGTCTGTAATTGCGATAGTCGTATTGTTTCCGGTATGGTTGTTTTCTTTGTGGCCTAATATATTTATATATAAAGCGCCGGTTCTTGTTATGCGCCGTGTTAAAGATAAGATGTTTCATAATTCTTTTCTTTTCGGTATAAGTGTTTTAATAACAATGCCGGTATTATATACCCTTTCTTTTATTTTAACATGGGTATATGTGAATGTTTGGGTCGCTTTTATTTATGCATTGGCTTTGCCTTGGCTCGGGCTTTTTGCCTGGTATTATCGGAAATATGTTGTCAGAACATGGCAAAATCTGCATTTTCGTCGCGTTTCGGTAACGGCTGCCGGATGTAGTGTCAGGGATTTGCGTAATAGAATATACGAACGATTAAATAATATATTAAAATAAAAATGAGTAGAAGAGTTGTTATAACAGGAATGGGGGTCTATTCCTGTCTTGGTAAAAACCTGGCGGAGGTCCGGGACTCGTTATATAATGGCAAGTCGGGCATTATTTTTGATCCTGTCCGTAAAGAGATGGGCTTTCGTTCGGCTTTGACTGCCCATATTGAAATTCCTGACTTGAAGGGAATCTTGAGTCGTAATCAACGTGTGTTTATGCCGGAGCAGGCAAAATATGCATATGTGGCGACAGCAGAAGCTTTAGCTAATGCAAAGTTGGATCAGGATTATTTAGATGCCCATGAAGTAGGGCTTTTTTACGGAAATGACAGTAGCGCTGATGCTGTCGTGAAGAGTGTTGATACGATGCGTGAAAAGAAAGATACTACACTGATTGGTTCCGGAGCGATATTTCAATCCATGAATTCTACCGTAACGATGAATCTCGCCTGTCTGTTTAAGCTGAAGGGTATGAATATGACCGTGTCGGCTGCTTGTGCAAGCGGATCCCACGCCATTGGCCTGGGGGCGTTATTGATACGTAATGGCTTGCAGGATATTGTCGTTTGTGGTGGAGCCCAGGAAGTTAATCCATTTTCGATAGGTAGTTTTGATGGTATAAGTGCGTTTTCAGTACGTGAAAGTGACCCGGTTAAGGCTTCCCGTCCTTTTGATCGTGATCGTGACGGGTTGGTGCCGGGAGGAGGCGCTGCAACTGTGATTATTGAAGATTACGAATCGGCTGTAAAACGTGGAGCTCCTATTATCGCAGAAGTATTGGGTTATGGATTTTCGTCAAACGGAGATCATATATCTGTTCCTAATGTTGATGGGCCAAGCCGTTCGCTTCGTATGGCAATACGCGAATCAGGCATAGATCTGCGTCAGATTGGATATATAAATGCACATGCTACTTCTACGCCTGTCGGTGACCAGAATGAAGCCCGTGCCATAGATGTCGTATTTGGGGATCATAAACCGGAAGTAACATCGACAAAATCCCAGACCGGACATGAGATGTGGATGGCCGGAGCCAGTGAGGTAATTTATTCTATGCTAATGATGAAAAATGATTTTATAGCGCCTAATCTGAATTTCGAAAATCCGGATGAAGCTTCTGCTGCATTGAATATACCTGCAGAAAGGGTTAGCAAGCATTTTGATATGTTTTTATCAAATTCTTTTGGATTTGGAGGCACGAATTCGACGCTGATTGTAAAAAATTTATAATTTAATTTCATCAGTCATTATGAGTTGTCTTCGTTTCTCGACGGTTAATCGGCTACAGCCGATCTTCATAGCTGCCAAGCAGTAAATAAAGTTTCTTGCAGTAGCATAATCAAAATGAGCTTTGCTCCTGTCTGCCTGTTTAATGGGAATGTTCGAAGCGTTTATTTTAGTATTGATGTAGAAAATAGTGAAAACAAATAAGAATATATAATTATAAAAAAACAATTGATGGAAAAACAAGATTTAATAGCAAAAATCAACGAGGTTTTGGCAGATGAATTTGAATTTGAAGTGAGTGAAATTACTTCTGATGCGAATATAAAGAAAACATTACAGCTTGATAGTTTGAGCCTTGTTGATATGGTTGCGTTGATCGAAGAAACTTTTGGAGTTAGTATTAAGGGAGCGGAAGTCTCAAATATTCAGACTTTCAGCGCGTTATATGATTTCGTTTACGAGCGCATGTAATAGTAATGGCTGAAATCAGAGGAGAAGCAATAAAAGAACTTATTCCGCAACGTGATCCGATAATAATGATCGACGCGTTTTATGGTGCAACGGAATCAGAAGCGGATACGGGATTTACTATTGCGAAAGAGAACCTGTTTTGCAGCGATGATCGGTTCATGGAGCCCGGGCTTATTGAGCATATAGCACAATCAGCTTCGGCTTTTGCCGGTTATAAAGCTAAAATTAAGAACGAGCCGACGCCAATCGGATATATCGGAGAAGTGAAAAAGTTTCGAATACACTTTTTGCCGCATGTGGGCGACGAATTACGCACAAATATCCGTATCATGTCCGAAGTGTTGGGTATCTCCCTGCTTACAGCAGAAACGAAAGTAAATGGTGAGATTGCCGCCCAATGCCAGATGAAAATCTTTATAAAGCCGGCATGATGTTGACAGATACGATTCGTATTCGGGTGCCGTTTTTTGATATTGATTCCATTCAGATGGTATGGCATGGTAATTTCGTGAAATATCTTGAACAGGGGCGTGAGTCATTTGGTGATAAATTCGGATTAGAATATATGTATATCTATAATAGCGGATATGTTGCCCCTATTGCAGATATGCATCTTGAATATAAAAAGGCGGCGGGGATCGGGGATGTCCTGATTCTCGAAACAGTTTACAAGCCTTGCCGCGGTGCAAAACTGATGTTTGACTATACTGTTACACGTGAGAGTGACGGTGAATTAATATTGAACGCTTCGACAGTACAGTTGTTTGTTACACGTGATGGTGTATTCGAAGTATCTACGCCTGATTTTTATGCAGAATGGAAAAAAAAAGGAATGTTGGTAAACTATGATGACTATTATTGATGATTATTATAAAATAGATAGCCGGATTGCCGAGGGTGACGATACCTTGTTCTGTGTTACACTATTATCCGGATACCGGGCTTATGAGGGACATTTTCCCGGGAATCCCGTTTCGCCCGGCGTATGTAACATTCAGATGATAAAGGAATGTGCCGAACAGTTGGCCGGAAAACATTTATTTCTCGGTTATATCTCTCAATGCAAATTGTCTGCCGTTATAACTCCGCAAACGACCCCGCACTTACAGATTCGTATGCAACTTTCCGAAGTTGAAGATCTGTATAAGGTTCGTGCGATTGTTTTTGACGACACGACGACTTATATAGATTTTAAAGGTGAACTTATCCCTGTGAAATGACTCATTTTTTTATTCGTATATTCAGATTTTTTCAGAAACACCGGATATCGCTTTATCTGTTGTTGTTTCTGTCTTTCGGATTATTTGCATATTTCGGTTTAAAACTTGCATACGAAGAAGATATTTCGAAACTACTTCCTTCGACGGATAATACAAAGGCGGAAGGTTTAGTTTTCTCGGAATTAAAGGTAAAAGATAAGATATTCATTCAGATATTGTCTAAAACGGGAAATACTGATGCGGATGTCTTGCTCGAAGCGGGTGATATGCTTGTTGATTCGCTGCTGGTGTATGACGCGGCGGAGGGTGATATCGGCGACATCATGTATAAGATAGATGACGATGTGAAACAACAGGTGTTATCATATGCACTGAATAGCATTCCGGTTTTGCTTGATCCCGGATTTTATAAAGAAATCGATTCTTTGATCAGCCGGGAAAATATCTTCCGGCAGATGGCGACAAATCTGGAAAAGGTTTCTTCACCGGAAGGAGCTATTTTTTATCGTATCATGCGATATGACCCGATTAATCTGCGTTCCGTGTTAATGTCGGGTAATGATGGCGATATGGCGAAAATGCTTGGCGGAAATTATGCATTGTACGGAAATCATTTATTTACTTCCGATACGACGATTGCGCTTGTTTTTGTTTCGCCTAACTTCATCTCCTTTGATTCAAAGGCCGGAACCCGTTTAGTGAAAAAGTTAGAACGTTCCATTGCGGAAATCGAAAGGATGTATCCGGACATCGAGGTACTGTTTCATGGACCTCCTGTTCAGAGTGTATTTAATTCAAGGCAGATAAAACAGGATTTGGTTTTGACAATGGGATTGTCATTATTATTTGCCTGTATGTTGATAATGATTTGTTACCGTAATAAATCGACCTTGCCGATGTTATTATTGCCGGTCGTCTACGGTGCTTTTTTCGCACTCGCATGCATGTTCTGGTTGCAGGGGATGATGTCGCTTATGGCGCTTGGTATCGGTGCGATTGTGCTTGGAGTAGCGTTAAGTTATTGTCTACATGTTATTACCCACTTTAAATACCTGACGGATCCCGTGCTTGTATTACGAGACCAGGTGAGGCCTGTAATACTCGGCAGCCTGACTACAATCGGCGCCTTTATGGGATTGATGTTTACACAGTCCGCATTGTTGCGTGATTTTGGTATGTTTGCATCGCTGGCGATGGTGGGTACGACGATAGCTTGTCTGCTGTTTCTTCCTCACGTATTCACATTGGTACGTAACCGCCGTTCGGAAAAAGCTTTTGTGGTTCTGGAGAAAATCAATTCTTATCCGCTTGATCGTCATAAATGGCTTTTGGTCGTGATATTGGCTGTTTTTGTGATTAGTTTGTTTAAACAGTCAGACGTAAAATTTGATGCGAATCTCAGGAATATAGGGTATTATGAGCCTGCCGTGACGCGCTCGATGGAATTGTACGCCGAAAAAACATCAAAAGGGCTTGCAGTCAGTAATTATGCCGCTACATCGGAAAATCTGGACTCTGCTTTTATCTGCAATATGGAAATCAGCCGGATATGCGACTCGCTTCAGGTAGCAGGCAAAATAAAAAGTTATACAAAATCATCAACCATTTTACTTCCGGAAGCGGAACAGAGAAAGCGTATTGCCGCATGGAGAAATTATTGGAATGATGAACGTGTGGAGAAGCTGAAGCGTGACATTATTGCTGCAGGCGAAGCGAATAAATTTAAGCCTGCGATGTTTGATCCGTTTTTTGAAATGATAACAAAGGACTACGAACCTACGTCTGTTTATGAGTCTTCCGTGTTGCCGGAAGGGCTTATGGCAAATATGATAGAACATTCTCAGGGAATGTACCTGGTCTATACTTCGGTGCAATTGGAGGCTGAAAATCAGCGTGAAGTCAATGATATTTTAGCCGCACAGCGTAATGTGATAGTGGCGGATCCATTTTACTATACTACTAATATGGTAGAACTGATGAATGATGATTTTAATACCATTTTAGGTGTATCATCTTTGTTTGTTTTGTTGGTGTTGCTGATTTCATTGCGAAGCATCCCATTGGCTCTCATTGCATTTTTGCCGATGAGTATGAGCTGGTATATTGTGCTTGGTGTAATGGCTATATTCGGTTTACAGTTTAATCTGATTAACATTGTCATATCTTCATTTATATTCGGCATCGGGGTTGATTACAGCATCTTTGTTATGGAAGGCTTGCTTGTCGATGTGAAAGGCGGTGATAAAAAGCTGCTGATGTATCATAAAACGGCGATATTTTTGTCAGCGGTAGTGCTTATCATCAGTATTTCGTCACTGATGTTTGCCAAACATCCGGCACTTTCTTCCATCGGTGTAGCAACGCTTATTGGGATGACTTCTACCATATTAATCACCTATACCTTGCAACCGTTTTTGTTCAGACTTCTGATGAAAACAAAATATGCAAATGTTTTAAGAAAGAGGTATAAAACGGTGAACAACAATGCTGCCAATGAAAAAGTATGATGTCGTAATTATTGGAAGCGGACTTGGAGGCTTGCAGTGCGGATATATCCTGTCGAAGCATGGTCTGAATGTCTGTGTACTTGAAAAAAACGGTCAGCCGGGAGGTTGCATGCAGACCTTTCGTCGCGGAAAACATACTTTTGATACAGGTTTCCACTATATAGGAGGTCTTGATGAAGGGCAACCGTTACATCGGCTTTTCGACTATTTCGGACTGATGGATTTGCCATGGCTTCGGATGGACGAAAATGGTTTTGACGAAGTAATTATTAATGATAAGTCTTATCTCTTTGCTAATGGCTATGAGCGTTTTACGGAAACATTGGCCGGACATTTTCCTCATCAGCGCGAAAATCTGAAAAAGTACGCCGCTTTTTTACGTAATGTGTCGGATAATATCTTCGGCAGTTTTGAACGAAAAGAAGATGACGATATTTACGGTACATCGCTTTTTGCAAAATCGGCCTATGATTATCTGACTTCAACAATAGACGATCCTCTACTGCGAAATGTGCTTTCGGGAACATCCCTGAAAATGGAATTAAACCCGCAGACTTTACCGTTGTATATTTTTGCGCAGATAAACAGCTCTTTTATTCAGAGCGCGTGGCGCCTGCGTGGTGGCGGTTCCCTGATTACCGATTCTCTGATTAAAAGCATCGAAGCAAATGGCGGAACCGTACGGATGAAGTCGGATGTAACGCGTCTGATAGAAGAGGATGGGGAAATTGTCGCAGCGGAAGTGAATGGGGTGAAGGAGATTGCCGATGTTCCGGAGTATATTGATGGAGGGCAAGAAGTTTTTGATAATTTGCATAGACGGGCAAGCGGAACAGAGCGAATTGAGGCTGATTATTTTATTGCGAACACACATCCGGCACATGCTCTTTCGTTGATTACCGAAAGCAAACTTATCCGGAATATATATCGTAAACGTATTTCTAATCTGGAAAATACTTTTGGAATGTTTACGGTAAATATTGCACTGAAAGAGAGTGCCATACCCTATCAAAACCGAAATATTTATGTATATAAAACCGGTGATGTATGGCAGTACTCCGACTATAAACCGGAACATGTAAACACTTGTGCGCTCGTATCGTTTCAGGTGCCGGAAGAGGGTTCTTTGTACACACGTAATATTGATATTCTGACTCCGATGTATTGGCCGGAAGTTCAGCAGTGGGAGAGAACTACAATAGGCCGTCGTGACGACGATTATCTGTCATATAAAAATCAGAAAGCAAAATCCTGTATCAATCTGGTCTCCGGATGTATTCCCGGCTTAAAGGATTTTGCCTATCCGGAAGATGCGATAGAAAAGATGTATACCAGTACCTCGCTATCATATCGCGACTATACCGGAACACCTTGCGGTTCTGCTTACGGTATACGAAAAAAATACGACCAGCTGATGACTACATTATTATCTGCCCGTACTCCTGTGCCTAATCTATTCCTGACCGGCCAAAACCTGAACCTGCACGGCGTTTTGGGTGTATCCATGACTTCCTTTTTTACCTGTGGCGAGATTATCGGTATGGAAACTGCAACCGAAGACCTGTTTTGAAAGAATAGCCCTTTTCTTTTGGCGTTGCGTTTGATATTCATTATCTTTGTATCCATATTAGATATATGATAAAGATGAATATATTAGATTTAAGCGAACAGGAAATAATCCGGCGTAACAGTCTGGAACAAATGCGAAATATGGGGGTTGAACCCTATCCGGCAGCGGAATATCCGGTAGATGCATATTCCGAAGAAATCAAAGAAAACTTTAAAGATGAAGATGAAAAACGCTATGTTACAATAGCAGGGCGAATTATGAGCCGTCGCATCATGGGGAAGGCTTCTTTTGTGGAATTGCAGGATTCAAAAGGTCGTATTCAGGTTTATATTACACGTGATTATATCTGTCCTTCGGAAAATAATCTTGATTTGTATAATGTGGTTTTTAAGAAACTTCTTGATATCGGTGATTTTATCGGAATTAAAGGTTTTGTTTTTCGTACGCAGATGGGTGAGATCTCCGTTCATGCGGAAGAATTTACCGTATTGTCGAAATCACTTCGTCCGCTTCCGATTGTGAAGGAAAAGGACGGCGTTGTTTATGACGGTTTTACTGATCCTGAACAACGTTATCGACAACGCTATGTAGATCTTGTTGTAAACGGCGAAATAAAAGATATATTTATCAAGCGTACGAAGGCATATACTTCCATGCGTGAATATTTCAACTCTAAAGGTTATCTGGAGGTTGAAACTCCGATATTGCAATCCATACCGGGAGGCGCCTCCGCGCGCCCTTTTATTACGCATCATAACGCATTGGATATTCCTTTGTTTCTGCGTATTGCGGATGAATTGTATCTGAAACGCCTGATTGTAGGTGGTTTTGAGGGGGTTTATGAATTTTCCAAAAACTTCCGTAACGAAGGGATGGATCGTACCCATAATCCGGAATTTACCTGTATGGAAATTTATGTAGCTTATAAGGACTACAACTGGATGATGGATTTTACGGAGAAGATGATTGAAAAAGTAAGCGTGGACGTGAACGGAGTTGACGAAGTGGTGGTCGACGGAAAGACAATCAGTTTCAAGGCACCGTTCAAACGTATCACCATGATAGACTCTATAAAAGAACATACGGGTATTGATATCACCGGGATGGATGAAACACAGCTTCGCGAAGTTTGTAAAAAGCTGGATATAGAAGTGGATGAAACGATGGGAAAAGGAAAGCTCATCGACGAAATTTTCGGCGAAAAATGTGAAGCGAATTATATACAACCCACATTTATTACCGACTATCCGATTGAAATGTCGCCGTTATGCAAGCGTCACCGTTCAAATCCGGAACTGACGGAGCGTTTTGAACTGATCGTGAACGGAAAGGAATTGTGTAATGCTTATTCCGAGTTGAATGATCCGATTGATCAGTTGGAACGTTTTCAGGAGCAACTGAAATTGAGTGAAAAAGGCGATGATGAAGCCATGTTCATTGACCTGGATTTTGTTCGTGCACTTGAATACGGTATGCCTCCGACAAGTGGTATGGGTATCGGGATAGATCGTTTTGTCATGCTTTTGACGGGGCAGACAACGATTCAGGAGGTATTGTTCTTCCCGCAGATGCGTCCGGAAAAGACTGTGCATAAAGATAAGGTGGAAATGTATGTTCCGTTAGGTGTACCTGAAGAATGGGTGCCTGCGCTACAGAAATCCGGATATGTCACAGTAGATATGCTTGCCGGTGCAAATGCGCAACTGGTGCGCCAGTCATTGTTTGAGCTTAACAAAAAATATAATCTTGGGTTAGAATTGCCTTCATTACAGGATGTAGAAGTCTGGACGAAGGACATTACAAACTAAAACCGCTGACGATATGAAGATCTTTCCCGGAAAGATAGCAGTTATGGGTGGGGGAAGCTGGGCGACCTCTTTAGCGAAGATTGTGATGTATTCACAACCTGAAATAAACTGGTATATGCGACGTCCTGACCGTATCGAAGATTTTAAACTAATGAAACATAATCCGGCCTATATGTCGAGTATTTCGTTCGATACGTCACGGATTAATTTCTATGACGATATAAATCAGGCGATAGAAGATTCCGATACGCTTATTTTTGCAACTCCTTCTCCCTATATAAAAGAACATTTAGCTAAAGTAACAACATCTATAGAGGACAAATATATTATTTCGGCAATCAAGGGTATTGTGCCGGATGAAAATATGCTTGTTAATGACTATTTCTCGAAATATTACAGAGTTAATCCGTATAATATTATCGTTATAGCCGGAGCGTGCCATGCCGAAGAAATTGCGATGGAGCACCTTTCGTATCTTACGCTTGTCTGCCGTGATATAGAGAAAGCTCTCAAACTGTCTGAAAGTGTGTTCAATACACCTTACCTGAATAGTTCCTGCAGCCGTGATATGGTAGGGTTGGAATATGTCTCCGTCCTTAAAAATATATATGCTATTGTTGCAGGTATCTGTAATGGACTGAAATACGGAGACAATCTTCAGGCAGTATATATACCGAATGCATTTGCGGAGATGATACGTTTTCTGAATGTGGTGCAACCGATGGCGCGTGATATTACAAGTGCCGCTTATTTGAGTGATCTGCTCGTTACATCATATTCTACATTCAGCCGTAATCGTATGTTTGGTAAGATGATCGGAGAGGGGAATAGCGTCAGTGTCGCGAAAATAGAATTAGGCATGGTGGCAGAAGGTTATTATGCTACTAAGTGTATGCATGAAATAAATGAAAAATATAAGGTTGATATGCCGATTCTAAATGCGTTGTATTCGGTTCTTTATGAGCGCAAGTCTCCTTCGGAACAAATAAAAGAAGTTACGAAAACATTTAAATGACAGATTGTTTTAATAGATAAGTTTTAATCATAAATATTCATACGTATGAAAACTATTAGCTTGAACATTGATAAGGCGCTGGGTGTTATTACAAAAAAACAAGTGGATGCATTAGAGCCTAAAGTAAAGAATGGGCTGGAAATGTTGCATAAAGGAACAGGGATGGGCAGTGATTTCCTGGGATGGTTACATCTTCCTTCTTCTATAAAGGAAGCCGAGCTTAAGGATATTGAAAAAACAGCTGCGCAGTTGCGTAAATGTAAGGCGGTTGTTGTTATTGGCATCGGTGGAAGCTATCTTGGAACAAAAGCTGTTGTTGAAGCAATGAATAATAGTTTTGACTGGTTACAGAAAAAGCGTAAAAACCCGGTAGTTCTTTATGCGGGGCATAATATCGGCGAAGATTATCTTTCGGAACTGTGTGAAGCGCTTAAAGATACGAAGTTCGGTATTATCAATATCTCCAAATCGGGGACTACTACTGAGCCTGCCATCGCTTTCCGTGTCCTGAAAAAACTGTTGGAAAAGAATGTCGGAAAGAAAGAGTCTAAAGAATGCATCGTCGCAATTACGGATAAGGCCCGTGGTGCGTTGCGCACATTAGCTGATAAGGAAGGATATAAAACTTTTATTATTCCGGATGATGTAGGTGGACGTTTTTCGGTACTTACCCCTGTCGGTTTGTTGCCGATTGCTGTCGCTGGTATCAGCATCCGTGATCTGGTGAAGGGCGCTGTGGATATGGAAAAAGCGACGGATGAAAAAGTCCCGTTTGCTCAAAACATTGCTTCTATCTATGCGGCTACCCGTAATGCGCTTTATGCGAAAGGAAAGAAAGTGGAAATATTGGCAAACTTTCATCCTAAAATGCATTATATCGGCGAATGGTGGAAACAGCTTTATGGAGAAAGTGAAGGTAAAGACGGTAAGGGCATATTCCCTGCTTCCGTTGACTTTACAACCGATTTGCACTCTATGGGACAATGGATACAGGAAGGCGAACGTATTATCTTTGAAACGGTTATATCAGTAGAAAAACCGGATACCCGGATGACTGTGCCAACGGATAAGGCAGACCTTGACGGGCTGAATTATCTTGCCGGAAAGCGTATTGATGAGGTGAATAAAATGGCAGAACTTGGTACGCAACTTGCGCATATAGATGGAGGTGTTCCGAATATCAAGATCACAATGCCGGAACTGAATGCCTATTATATCGGGCAATTGTTCTATTTCTTTGAAAAAGCTTGCGGTATAAGTGGTTATGTGCTTGGTGTGAATCCGTTTGACCAACCGGGAGTGGAGGCGTATAAGAAGAATATGTTTGCCCTTCTGAACAAGCCGGGTTACGAAAAAGAAAGTAAAGCAATAAAAGCAAAACTATAATTTTTATCTTCTTTTTCGCTGCAGATAAAATAGTTTACTAAGTTTCGTTGAGAAACAGCATGTAGCTTCGCTCGGATATAAAAATAAGCCGACTTATTTTGTATATCGCCCGACTTTCGCTACATTTGCATTATCGTTAGGGGTGTCCTTCCTTGAGGAAGGGCTGAGATTAAACCCTCGAACCTGATATGTTGTAATTGACATCGTAGGGAAACGGTTGAGTTTAAAACAAATATATTAAATAATAAATTGTTATAAGCCGTTTCGTTTTTGCGAAACGGCTTTTTTTATTTTAAAGGATGGAAAAATACAGCTTTGACAGTTATGCGGAGAAATATGACGCATGGTTTTTAGAAAACAGGAATGTTTTGTATTCCGAAGTGAAATTGGTCGCTTACTTTCTGAAAGATGCCGGACGCATCCTTTCTGTTGGTTGCGGTAGTGGGCTTTTCGAAATGATTCTTGAGAAAGAATTTGATATAATCATTAAAGATGGGATAGAGCCGTCTGCCGATATGGCTGAAATAGCAAGGAAACGGGGGCTTTCCGTTGAGATTGGAACGGCGGAAGATATGCAAGTCGAAACCGGCCTGTATGATACTATTTTATATAATGGTTGTCCGAGTTATATTTCCGATCTTGCAAAGTCTATAAAAAATAGTTATGATGCTTTGAAGGAGGGAGGACGAATTATCCTGATCGATATTCCGAAAGAAAGTTCCTACGGATTGCTTTATAACCTGGCCAAAGCAACAGGAACCTGGGCGCACGAGTTGTTGAATGGCGTATATCCCCGCAATCCATATCCGATAGAATTGGTTTGCCAATCAAACTGGAGAACGACTGCGGAAAAGATTACGCTTTTGGAAAGCGCCGGTTTTTCTAATCTGGAATTTGCCCAGACATTGACAAAGCATCCGATTTATTCGAATCATGCGGTTGAGGAACCTGTTGCTGGTTATGATAGCGGCGATTATGTTGCGATATGCGGATATAAAAGAAAGTAATATTAAACAGTAAGTCACTTTACGGAGTGAAGTAATTTTAAATTTAAAAACATGAAATGGAGTGAGAAAGCATGGGAGGCTATAGGGCCTGTTTATAAAGAGACACTGAATTTACCGTTTATACGGGAATTGATGAACGGAACACTGGATAAAGAAAAGTTTACTTTTTATATTCAACAGGATGCTTTGTATTTATCCGATTATGGTAGGATATTGACTGCTATTGCAACAAAATTGACGAAACCTTCACATATTGAGGCGTTTATTGGTTTTGCGGGCGAGAGCATCGCTGTGGAAAATGAACTTCATCAAACGTTTTGCACGGAGTTAGGAGTGAAAGGAAAACAAACGCCATCGCCTTCGTGCCTCCTGTACACATCATTTCTGCTTCGTCAATTGAATGCGCCGCTTGAAGTAATGGCTGCTGCGGTTTTACCTTGTTTCTGGATTTATAAGGAGGTCGGTGATTATATTCTGGCAAATCAAACAAAGGATTATAATCCGTATCAGGCATGGATAAATACGTATGGAGGTGAGGAGTTTGCACAATCAGTAGAAATAGCGATAAATGTCTGTGATGAACTGGCTGAAAAATGTACGGCGGAACAACAGGATGCGATGACCGAAGCATTTGTTACATGCTCCAGGTTGGAATGGATGTTTTGGGACAGTGCGTACAATCTCGAACAATGGAAAATTTGAGACGATGCACAATTGATAATGGATCAAATAATTTATGTATATGAAGAAGCATTATAAAAGAGCGTTAACCATTGCCGGTAGTGATCCGAGCGGAGGCGCCGGTATCCAGGCGGATTTAAAAACTTTCTCAGCATGCGGATGTTTTGGTATGTCTGCGATAGTCGCAGTGGTCGATGAAAATACGGTTGGAGTGACAGGTGTACATCCTGTTCCGGTCGATTTTGTGACCGGACAAATTAAATCCGTATTGGATGATATCGGCGCCGATGCTGTAAAAATAGGAATGCTCCATTCTTCGGAATTGATAAGGGCCATAAAAAACACACTGGCCGGATATGATATTAAAAATATTGTGCTGGATCCGGTGATGGTTGCTACTTCCGGTGATAAGTTATTACAGGATGAAGCAATCGAAACCTTGAAAAAGGAGTTGGTGCCTTTCGCGCGTGTAATTACGCCGAATATTCCCGAGGCGGAAGTTCTGCTTGGACGGAAAATAAACGGGCAGGGCGATTTGCCCTTAGTGATACGTGAGCTGTCCGTAAACGGTAAAGTTTCTGTTTTGTTGAAGGCAGGGCATCTGAAGGACGAGCTATTGACGGATGTGTTTTATAATGCGGAAACGGATGAGATTATAGAGCTTACCTCCGAGCGTATTCATACGAAAAACACACATGGCACCGGATGTACGTTCTCTTCGGCAATAGCTGCATATCTGGCTCACAACTTGCCGCTTAACGAAGCGGTGTGTAAAGCGAAAGAGTATATGAAATCGGCCATTGCTGCCGGTGCGGAATATGAAATTGGTAAAGGGCACGGGCCGGTTCATCATTTTTTTGAGTTTTGGCAGTAAGGGAATGTTCTTTTTTCTTGATAAAAAAGAACCAAAAAATCAAGACTTCGTGTGCCTCGCATCGTTAAGCTTAACGTTCCGATCGGCTAAAATCTATGTAACTCGCTCCGCTCAAACAGCATAGATTTCTTACGCCTCTCTGCACTACTTAACGGCTCACCACACGAGGTCGGTCTTTAATAATTTTATAATTGATACTTAAAAACTGAAGGTTACTTTACGAAGTGAAGTAATTTTAAATCTCAAATTTTAAATCTTGAATATGATTTATGGTCATAAAATTAAATGATAAACCTTATGAAGTGATGGAAGGTATGACGCTCGACCGGTTTATTAAGGATTTGAATATTCCGATTCAGGGGATTGCGATTGCGATTGATTATGAAGTTGTACCGAAAAATGTGTGGAATGAAATGGTACTTGAAGATGGGATGGCGCTGTTGATGATACATGCGGTATCGGGAGGATGATGCTGTAATGAAACTGATTGTCATTACTGCGGAGAGCTTTTTGGAGGGAGAAGCTGAAGCCCTCAATCTGTTATTTGAAAATGGATTGAAGGTCTTACATCTTCGGAAGCCTCATGCGTCGCAAAATGAAACGAAGGCTTTTATAGAAGAAATAAAACCCGGGTTTCATCCGCGGATTGTTCTTCATGATTATTATGATCTGACAGGATGGTTTGATTTGAAAGGCATACACCTGAACAGTCGTAACCAGGAAGCGTTTTTCCGAGTGATCGATAGCGGTAGAGCCGTTCATATACAACCGGCGTTGTCTGTCTCCGGAAACGGGAATATGATTGATAATAAACGTCCTGCAGATAGATGCTGGTTGTCGGTGAGCCGTTCCTGCCATTCGTTGGAAGAAATTATGGAGTCTCCTTCTTTTGATTATCTGTTTCTGAGCCCAGTTTTTGACAGTATATCTAAAACCGATTATAAACAGGGATTTACACCGGAACGGTTGCGCGAGGCGAAAAGCGGGAAAATAATCGGCGAAAAAGTAATTGCTTTAGGCGGCATTACGGCGGAAAATGTTCCGGTTGTGCGCGACTATGGATTTGGCGGTATTGCTGTTTTAGGAGCATTGTGGAGTGACTTCGAAAGAAATAGCAATATGAATGAGCTGTTGAAACTTTTTAATGAGTTGGAAATTAAATGTGAAGGTCAATGAACGGATTACTATTTATAACTCATCAAACGGAGAAATATGATTATCTGCAATCGGTCGAAATAGCCTTAAAAGGTGGTTGCCGGCAGATACAGCTCCGGATGAAAGACGCTTTTGTGATGGAAGTGGAAAAAGTGGCCCAACGGGCGAAGGCCCTTTGTGATGAATATGAAGCGGCCTTGTATATTGACGACCATGTGGGAATTTGCCGCAAGGTAAAAGCGGCAGGGGTTCATCTTGGAGAATTGGATATGCCGATCCCTGAAGCCCGTTCTATTCTGGGTGACGAATATATTATCGGAGGAACCGCAAATACGTTAGAAGATATCGAACGTCTCTGTAAGCAAGGTGCTGATTACATCGGTTTAGGCCCCTTTCGCTTTACAACGACGAAGAAAAATCTAAGTCCGGTTTTAGGTTTGGGTGGATATCGAAATTTAATAAAACAATGCCGGGAAAATGATATAAACATACCTATACTGGCAATAGGAGGTATTACCGTGAATGATATTCCGGCTCTCATGCAAACAGGGATATCAGGAATAGCACTTTCTTCAACTATTCTGAACGCCGGAAACCCAATCGAAGAAACAAGAAAAATAGTGGAGAGATTGAAAATGAAAAGTGAAGAACGAAGAATAAGAAATTAAATTATAAACCGACCTCGTGCGGTGAGCCGTTAAGTAGCGACCGAGGCGTCAAAAATCTATGCTGTTTGAGCGTAGCGAGTTACATAGATTTTAGCCGACCGAGCGTTAAGCTTAACGATGCGAAGCGCACGAAGTCTTGCTTTTTTGGTTCTTTTGTAGCAAGACAAAAGAACAGGCAAGCCAGTCAAGACAAAAAAACAGCAAAGATGAAAAATTTAGTAATAGCAGGAAAAGAGTTTCGTTCGAGATTATTTCTCGGTACGGGAAAGTTCAGTTCAAACGAACTGATGAGTCTGGCAATCAATGCTTCAGGCACAGAGATGGTTACGGTTGCGATGAAGCGATTGGACATGGAAAATAGAGAAGATGATATGCTTGTGCATATCAAAAAGCCGGGGATTCAATTGCTGCCGAACACATCGGGCGTGCGTAATGCGAAAGAAGCTGTTTTTGCGGCGAAATTAGCGCGCGAAGCCTTCGGAACAAATTGGTTGAAACTGGAAATACATCCGGATCCGAAATATTTGTTGCCGGATCCGGTTGAAACCTTGAAAGCAACAGAAGAACTGGCGAAGGATGGGTTTGTTGTATTGCCTTATATTCAGGCCGATCCCGTGCTATGTAAATTGTTGGAAAATGCAGGCGCTGCAACGGTTATGCCGCTTGGGGCGCCGATAGGTACGAATAAAGGCCTTTGTACGCGTGACTTGCTTGAGATTATTATTGAGCAGAGTAATATCCCTGTTGTGGTTGATGCCGGTATCGGAGCTCCTTCCCATGCTGCCGAGGCAATGGAGATGGGAGCGGATGCCGTTCTTGTGAATACGGCGATTGCTGTGGCGGGAGATCCTGTTGCAATGGCTGAAGCATTCAGGTTAGGTGTGGAAAGCGGACGAATGGCTTTTGAAGCTCAATTAGCCGGCAAGCTCAATACGGCGGAAGCAAGTAGTCCGTTGACTTCATTTTTAATGTAAGGAACAAGTATGCTATACAAAGAATTGGTAGATGAATACGGTTGGGATGATATTCATTCACGTATTAATAAAAAGACGGTTATAGATGTGGAGCTGGCTTTAAGCAAAAGTCGCCGGCTTACTGTTGATGACTTTATGGCTCTGATATCCCCTGCGGCGGAGCCTTATCTGGAACAGATGGCTGTGCTGAGCCGCAAGTATACGCAGCAACGTTTCGGTAAAACAATACAGTTTTATGTACCTCTTTACCTGACGAATTCATGCATGAACCATTGTGTTTACTGTGGATTTAACCATAATAACAATATCAAACGTATCATCCTGACGGACGAACAGATTTTACAGGAAGTAGAGGCTATTAAAAGTATCGGTGATTTTCAGCATATCCTCCTGGTGACAGGCGAAAATCCGCGTGATGCCGGAGTGGATTATATCGAAAACGCGATACATTTAGTAAAACCTTATTTTTCTTCTATCTCAATCGAAGTACAACCATTAAAAGAGGAAGAATATAAGCGACTGACGAATGCCGGATTAAATGCAGTTTATTGCTATCAGGAAACGTATAATAAGCAGAATTATAAAGTCTATCATCCGAAAGGGATGAAGTCGAAGTTTGACTGGCGGTTGGATGCCTTCGACCGTATGGGAAAAGCCGGCGTACACAAAGTCGGTTTAGGCGTACTTATCGGATTGGAGGATTGGCGTACGGATGTATCGATGATGGCGTTTCACTTGCGTTATTTACAGAAAACATACTGGCAGACGAAATACTCCATTTCATTTCCGCGTATGCGTCCGCACGAAGGCGAGGCTTTTCAGCCCAATATTGTGATGTCTGATAAAGAGCTGGCGCAGCTTATTTTTGCTTTTCGCATATTTGATCATGATGTGGAACTGGCTTTGTCTACACGTGAAGATAAGAGTTTTAGGGATCATTTGACGACTTTGGGTATAACTTCCTTAAGTGCAGGTTCAAAAACAGACCCGGGCGGATATGCGGTTTATAAAAAAGAATTGGAGCAGTTTGCCGTAAACGATGACCGCAGCCCGGATGATGTTTTAAATGCGGTAAAAAGCCAGGGCTATGAGGTGGTGTGGAAAGACTGGGATTTGAGTCTGCAATAATATTTGAAATATAAAAAGTAAAATGGAAGACAGATATAATCGTAATATTCTTATCGGAAATTTCGGAGAGGAAGGGCAACTGAAATTGAGAACTTCAAGAGTGCTTGTGGTAGGAGCAGGTGGATTAGGTTCTCCCGTGCTTTTTTATCTGGCCGCCGCCGGGGTTGGTACAATTGGCGTTGTTGATGATGATGTGGTAAACATCACCAATCTTCAACGTCAGATCCTCCATTTTACGAGCGATCTTGGACGACAGAAAACTGAATCCGCACAGGAAAAACTTACCGCCTTGAATCCGGATGTGAAAATCGTTATTTATAATTGCAGGTTTTCGAATGAAAACGCGGAAAAAATAATTAACGGTAATGTGGAAGGTGATACAGTCGGGCTGGCTTCGGATATGTCTTGTTTGAGATCCGGTGGCGAATATGACTTTGTGGTTGACTGTTGTGATAATTATGCGACAAAATTGCTGATCAATGACGTTTGTGTAAGGATGAAAAAGCCTTATTCGCATGGTGCGGTGGTGGCTTTGCGTGGAGAAGTCATGACGTATATTCCCGGCTCCGCATGTTACCGGTGTGTCTTTGACACCCCGCCGGAAGACGGTGTGTTGCCTACTGCTTCGCAAATCGGAATTTTAGGCTCGGTCGCTGGGATCGTCGGAAGTCTACAAGCGACCGAAACGATTAAATATTTGGCCGGAATAAATGATTTAATAACAAATCGTATATTGATAGCAGAAGCAAATGTTATGAATTTTATTTCCTTAAAAGTGAAAAAAAGGGATTCATGTATGTGTGGGGTTATTGAATAAAAGAACTGTACATCCTGTTTCCTAACATTAATATTACGGCAACCTGATGTTCCCTTGATCTCTCTTTCAGTATTTTGCAAAATTGTTCTTTCGGCATGACTTCTAACTAAGTATATCGGAGTTTAAAATATGAATGCCCGTTTTTATACATCAACAATAGCAGTCTCAATCAATTTGAAATTCAATTTTTCAATTGGTTGAAAGCCATGCACAATAGGTTCAGGCAAATAACTTCTAATTATATCAAAAGCCCCCGCAATATCTTCCGGCGTCTCAATCGTTTTAGTTTTATTTGAAAAGACACACAATCTTTCAGTAAAACTATCTATGAAAGATTTAATTGAAATTGTGTTGGAAAGATGTAACAAAGCATTATGCAACTGTTTCCTCGCATCGTTTATTTTATTTTTAGACGAACTGCTTAATGACAATTCATTTAAGATAAAAAACGTATCACCTTCTAAATGATAGACAATAAAATCACATTTCTTTAATTCCAGTGCTTTAATAACGTCATCGGGTTGCTGATTAAGAAAGTGCTCATAATCAATAATCGCAATAATCTTATTATTAGGATTATTATAGGTTGCACTTCCTGTTCCAAGTGATTGTTTTATTGCAGGTTTTTTATCTTGAATATCGAAATTGGTATCTTCTATCACATCGGATTTGAGACAACTAATACTAACATTTGTACACAGAACAATGTGAGGCCTCAAAGACTTTAAATATTCGATATAGTCTCTTTGTAGCAAATTATCCATTGGCTATTGACTTAAAGAGTTATATCGTTCGTAAATATTTGAAATAGGTTCAGATAAAGGACGTGTATCAATAATAAATTTTTCTTCACGCTTTAGACTATTGAGATAACCATCCACAATTTCAAAGACGTCTACATTCTGCAAAAATAACTGAGCGTTTTCCTCTAATTGATTTTTCTGTCCTGCCATAATCAACAAATTCAGATGATTAATTATGTAAGGACTATGTGTTGCCATCATCAGAGACATATTGTAATCAGTTGGTTTGTCAACGAAGCATCTATTTACAATAAAATTTATAAGGTTTCTTTGGCTTTCTGGATATAGGCTTAATTCAGGCTCCTCAATATGAACATGTATGTTTTTATATCTAATGTCTCCTATATTTTGATCTGCTCTAAAATCTTTTAAGTTGTCACTTTGAGACATGTACTTAAAAATAATTTTATTAAATCGGCTTTCAAAATCATAATGCTTTGAGAAATATTCGATTATTATAGACAGTGGAACTACAGTTTGTGTTCCTGAGGACGAATCTTCTAATTTTATTTCATACTCACTCTCCTCTTTGATGCTTTCAATATAATATTTAATCCCAGCATTAGATTCTTTTGAGAGATACTTAACTCCAAGGTAATCTATGTTTAGTTCTTTTATAAATTCAGATGCTATGCTAAAATCATTAAATGTTTCTTCTAAGAAAAAACTCATAGGAATATTATCCTTCTTTTTCGCCGCAAGAATATCCGGAATAAGGTTTCTTTTATCTGCAATAAAGCACATCTTTTCTAAACTTAACTCATCTTCCGGAATAGTGATAGATGCATCAAGATAACCTTTATAAGAAATGATATTATTCCCTTTTTGATAGATAATTTCTGTATTATCTTTAATAAAATCTACGAAACCATTATTTTTAAGATACGATTTGAAATTAAATGTAAAAGGAGATTGTGTAATGTTCGCATGTTTAAGATAGGAACGAATGTTAACCATCTTATATATCCATCGGAACAGAACTACAACCTTCATAATAGTACTCTTTCCACTTCCTGATTCTCCAATAAAAACAGTAAGCGGTCGTATATCGCTAATTTCAACCTCTTTTATCGGCCCGAAATTTCTTATGATGATGGACTCTTTCATTTCAAAATTCTTTCTTTCTGCAAAGATACGGTTTTCCTCAAAATATACCTTGCATTTGAGAGAGTAAAATTTGTGCTGATTATCAATGCATGACAAATCTGTGCGAAGCCTCCGCATAAATTTTACTTTCTGATTTTCAGATGCATCTCAAAAACATATTCAAAGAAAACGAACTGGACGAAAATTCAGTTACCGAGGAATTCTCGGTAACTGAATCGGATGGTAAAACCTACAACACCAAGCATTACAATCTGGATGCCATTATTGCCGTCGGGTATTGCGTAAATTCCAAGCGGGCAACCGCTTTCCGTCAATGGGCGACATCCGTCTTGCGTGATTATGCCATTCGGGGCTATGTTATCGACAAAAAACGGATGGAAAACGGGACGTTCCTTGGGGAGGATTATTTTGAACATTTGCTCGCCGAAATCCGCAAAATCCGTTTGAGCGAACGCCGCTTTTACCAAAAGGTTATCTCTCAAAGATAATTTTATAAAATAAAAGTCTGACAAAAAAGCGAGAAACAGCCGAATGAGGACAACCGACTGAAAATGTGCAGGTAATGTCTTTAGTTTGGCTTGTTTTTTCGGCAGTCAAAGCCACCGATAGACAAAGGTAAGACAAAGTTTGGTTACCAAACTATGCACCCAAACAGCAAAAACGGATAAAACGGTGTAAGTATCTAATTCACTGGTGATAACTTCTTCGATATACCCCTCGCTGCAAGCAGCAAAAAAGCAGAATATTGTGTATTTAGGAACCCTTTCCGTTACGAATGCGTTACCTGTTTTGGCGTTTGCTCTTTATTCAAATAACGCTTCTCTTGTGAAAGATAAACAGTTTCCGCCTATTTTGAAGACAGAATCGGTGATGTGTAGTTTTTTTGCTCAAATACGGTTTCTTATTCACTGAATCACAATAATTTGCATATAGTTGATTAGCTCTATAACAGTTAAATTTGCAACCTGTAAAAGAGTTAGTTATGACAGAAGTAAAAGTAAGTTTCTACCTCAAGCGAAATGAGGAGAAAGCGGACGGAACAGTCCCTGTTTTAGGACGTATCCGCATCGGAAAGTCAATGGTGCAGTTCAGTGCCAAAGTATGTGTACCCATATCCCTTTGGGATATTAAATCCGGCAGAGCTTCCGGTAAAAGCAAAGCCGCCCTTTCTATTAACGCATCCCT
>JAITVS010000286.1 GCA_031285685.1 Tannerella sp. | reverse complement strand
ATACAACAGTTGCAGGTAACGGCTACAGACGGAGCAGATGTTTCGACTTCTCCAATCTATCAGAATCCATATTGGCCAACTGTTGCGGATCAGGTAGCGGAAAAATAATTTATAATATTAAACAAAAACACAGAATTGCAGCTGAGATCTGTTTATCCGGATGCTGCATTCTGTGTTTTTTTATGATTTGCTCATTTTATAAACCTTTTTGCTCTATTTGTATACCATGTTTTGCTTTTTATTTGTTCATTTTTGTGGTCTGTAACAGCAAACAGGAAACGATTCAAAATCAGGTGCAGATGGAAATGAAGTCAAATTACATAAATAAAAACAAATGAGAAAAACATTGAACAGAATTGTTAACTATATCGTTTGTACAACCTTATTTGTATTTCTGGTATCATGTAAAACAAATGAGTCAAAAGATGTCGACAAACAGGAATATAAACTTGTATGGAGTGACGAATTTAATTATACCGGAGCGCCAGATTCCGCTTTCTGGACTTTTGAGAAGAGTTTTGTCCGTAATCACGAGCATCAGTGGTATCAGGAAGAAAATGCGTTTTGTAAGGATGGTCTGCTGATCATTGAAGCGCGTACGGAAAACAGAGAAAACCCACTTTACAGGGAAGGCAGCGATCAATGGAGGCATTCCCGCGAGAAAATAGAATATACATCGTCTTCTATAAATACAGCCCATAAGTTTGAGTTTCAGTACGGGCGCGTCGAAGTGAAAGCCCGTATACCTGTTGGAGGAGGCGCATGGCCGGCTATCTGGACGCTGGGGCGTTCCATGGAATGGCCTTCGAATGGAGAAATTGATATTATGGAATATTATCTGATCAAAGGAGAACCGCATATCCTGGCTAACGCCGCATGGGGTACGGAACAAAAATATCACGCGAAATGGAATACCAAAACCGTCCCGTTTTCTTATTTTACGGACAAAGACCCCGGATGGGCGGATAAATTCCATCTGTGGCGTATGGATTGGGATGAAGCCTCTGTTCGGCTGTACCTGGATGATGAATTGCTGAATGAGATACCTTTGGATTCGACGATAAACGGTTCTCCAGGTGATTTTAAAAATCCGTTTAAACAACCCCATTATCTGCTACTGAATCTTGCAATAGGAGGAAATAATGGTGGTGAACCGGATCCGGAAGCATTTCCGATGCGGTATGAAATTGATTATGTACGCGTTTATCAGAAAGAAAGAAACAGTTTCCGGCCGGGTGAAATATGGCCGGATGACCGGGGAATGCATATCAATGCGCATGGTGGCGGTATTCTGGTTCATGAAAATAAATATTACTGGTTCGGCGAACATAAAGGACGGCGCTCAAACAGTGCGTTCGTCGGTGTGACCTGTTATTCGTCGGACGACTTATACAACTGGACATATGAAGGTGTCGCCCTGCCGGTTGATGAAAATCCTGAAAGTCCGATTACAAGCGGCAGTGTAATTGAACGTCCGAAAGTCATTTATAACAGGAAAACAAATAAATTCGTGATGTACTTCCACCTGGAGTTGAAAGACAGAGGATATGAAGCGGCGCAGGTGGGTATTGCTGTCAGTGACCATCCTGCCGGACCTTATACGCTTGTTCGGAACGCACGGGTTAATCCGGGGGGATGGCCACAGAATATGACGGACGAGCAGAAAAATGCGACCGCAAAACTTTCTGATTTCGCGGAATGGTGGACGCCCGAATGGCGGTCGGCAGTTAATGACGGATTATTTGTACGCCGCGATCTGGAAGGCGGACAGATGTCGCGCGATATGACGTTGTTTGTCGATGAAGATGAGAAAGCATATCATATCTACTCTTCGGAAGAAAACCTGACACTTCACATCGCCGAACTGACAGATGATTATCTGACTCACAGCGGGCGTTATATACGCGTTGAGCCGGGCGGACATAACGAAGCGCCGGCGATCTTCCGGAAAGACGGCCGTTACTATATGATCACTTCCGGATGTACCGGATGGGCGCCCAATGCTGCCCGCCTGTTGACGGCGGACGATATCATGGGTGAATGGCAACTGCATTCCAACCCTTGTCAGGGTGAAGGGGCTGAACTGACTTTCCATTCTCAGAGCACCTATATATTACCGGTATCGGAAAAAAAGGATACGTATATTTTAATGGCTGACCGGTGGACACCAAAAGATCCGATCGACGGCAGGTATGTCTGGCTTCCGATACTATTTGAAAACGGCCTGCCGGTACTGAAATGGACAGATGAATGGACACTTGATTAATTGAAACACAAATGAAACGATACTTTTTATATGGGATGGTATCCCTTTTGTCGGTTGCTGTATGCGGTCAGACAACAAAGCCTGAATGGCAGGATCCCGCAGTTTTTGCGGTAAACAAAGAACCTGCCCGGACAACCTCTCTTCCTTATCCGATGGAAGCATTGGCAATTGGAGATGATTATTCGTCATCGCCTTATTACAAATTGATCAGCGGTGTCTGGAAATTCAACTGGGTAGCACGGGCTGCCGATGCGCCGCAGGATTTTTACCGTGAAGACTATAACATAAGTGATTGGGCGGATATGCCTGTTCCCGGAAACTGGGAATTTAACGGATTCGGAATACCAGTTTATGTCGCCAGCAATTTTGGCTTCCGGGCGCCTTATTTTGAAATTGATCCCGAAGATTCGCCGGTCGGTTCTTACCGGCATACGTTTGATATTCCCGCTGAATGGGACGGGCGTCGTGTATTTCTTCATTTTGAAGGAGGGACAACCGCTATGTATGTGTGGATTAACGGACAAAAAGCGGGATATACCGAGAATGCTAAATCAGCGGCTGAATTTGACATAACCCCTTATATCCGTAAGGGTGTGAACACTATTGCATGTCAGGTTTATAAATACGCGGATGCTTCTTATATGGAAGATCAGGATTTCTGGCGGTTGGGCGGAATAAACCGCGACGTATATATTTACAGTACGGCTCAGACCCGTATCTATGATTATTTTTCGCATGCCGACCTGGACAAAGATTACCGGCACGGGCTTTTTTCGACCGAAGTTGTGCTTAAAAACTATAATTATTCGGACGAAACACAACGTGTTACCGTTGATGTTATTGATAGCAAAGGAAAAAAAGTATTGAGCAGGACAGAGGCTGTTACTATTCCCGCCGGAAAGACGTCCGAAGTTTCTGTTTCCGGAAAAGTAAACTCTCCGCTCAAATGGACGGCAGAAACCCCGAATCTATATACATTGCTTATTACACTGAAAGATAGCAACGGACAGATTGTGGAGGCTACTTCTCATAAAATCGGTTTTCGTAAAATAGAAATCAAAGATGCGCAGGTGTTGCTTAATGGGAAAAAAATATGGTTTAAAGGTGTCAATCTGCATGAGTTTAATACAAAAACCGGCGCTGTTGTTACCGAAACCGAGATGATGCGCAATATACAACTGATGAAAGAGTTAAATATCAATGCCGTGCGTACTTCTCACTATCCGCAGAAGCCGTTGTGGTACAAACTATGCGACCGGTACGGTATTTACCTGATTGACGAATCCAATCTTGAATCGCATGGCGTACGTCATCTGGGTGAGGGGATGATTTCTAATCTTCCCGAGTGGCGGGATGCACATTTCGAACGCATTGTAACGGTTGTGGAAAGGGATAAGAATCATCCGTCCGTTCTGATGTGGTCGCTGGGTAACGAAGCCGGCAACGGTGAAGCCTATTATGTAAATTATGAGTGGGCGAAAAAGCGTGATCCGGGTCGCCCGACAGTATATGAGCCGGCTTGGAATGCGCCGAACAGTGATGTTTCCTTCCCCATGTATCCGGCCTACGCGTCGATGTTGCGGGATGCCGCACAAGAACTACCCCGTCCTTATATTATGTGCGAATATGCCCACGCGATGGGTAACAGCATGGGGAATATGCAGGAGTACTGGGATGTCATGCGTAGCAGTAAGAATATGCAGGGCGGTTTTATCTGGGAATGGTATAACCACGGTTTTCCCGCGCACGATGAACAGGGACGTTTCTATTGGGCGTACGGCGGCGATCTGGGCAGCTATATGAGAATGAACAGCGATAATTTCTGTATGGACGGGATTGTCAGTCCGGATCAGCAGTACGTGCCGCATACTTATGTCGTAAAGCAGGTTTATCAGAATATATGGGCGGAAGCGACTGATCCCGCAAGTGGCGTACTGACGATCGTGAATGACTTTGTCTATACGGATGTGACTCCGAAAAATTATGATTTTAAATGGGTCTTGTTAAAAAATGGAGAACCGGTAGGAGAGGGTATATTTCATGCAACTGTTCCGGCCGCATCCCGTAAAAATGTAAAAATAGCTCTTCCGGCGATTACGTCTGGTCCGGGTACGGAATATATCCTGCATGTGTTTGCTTACACAAAGCAAGCCGATCCGTTTATCCCGGTTGGTTTTGAATGCGCAAAAAGTGAGATCATTTTCTCCGCTAACGATTATTTTACAGTCAGCCAGCCAACGGAGAACCGGACGCTGAATATTGAAAAGAATGATGATAAAATAGTCGTTACAGCCGGTAAGGTGGTATATACTGCTTTTACGGGAGCTCCTGCTCCAGATCCGAACAGGCCGGCGTTGGCTGCGACTACCGGAGCCGGAGCTGCCGAAGCAGCCGGTGGAGGACCGCGCAATAGAAGCCGTGGTCCGGGCTTTGCCATGACAAACGGCGGACAGCCGGTGTTCGGAATGATGCCATCGCTGAACTTCTGGCGTGCGCCGAATGATAACGATTTCGGTTCGGGCGATCATACCGCCATGCGTTTGTGGGAAGTAGCCGGACGTAATCCGGTGCTGACATACAAAGGTTTTACGGAAAGCAACGGTACCATTTCGTTCGCTTTTGAAGCGAAACTCCGCGGAATCGAAGCTAAAGTCGATCTGACTTATACGGTAAATACAGATGGGAGTCTTACGGTTTCGGCCGGTTACGGTGCATTGAGCGATGATTTGCCTGAAATCATGCGTTTCGGTATGATGATGACACTTTCCGGATCGTACGAAAACTTTACCTGGTATGGCCGCGGACCACATGAAAACTATGTGGATCGCAATACTGACGCATTCCTTGGAATCTGGGAAGGGAAAGTGGCCGATCAGGCGTTTCCATACTATCGTCCCCAGGAAACAGGAAATAAAACCGATGTGCGGTGGTTGACGCTGAAAAACGAAGAAGGTAAAGGAATTATGATTTCCGGCATGCAACCTTTATCTGTAAGCGCAACCAATAACCGCCCGGAAGATCTTGATCCGGGTACGACTAAAAAACAACAACATGCTTCAGACATTAAACCTCGTCACGAAATAGTCCTTTGTGTAGATCTGTTTCAGCGGGGGGTAGGTGGTTTGCACTCATGGGGTGCCAAACCATTGGATAAATACCGGTATCACGGGAAAGAATACCAGTATGCATATACAATCCGGGTATTGGAATAAAAATACAGAGTGAAGATCATTTTGATTTGCATAACGATATGGATATTATGAAAAGAGTCTGTTAGAGCAGAAGTAGCCTAATGGATGGATTTTATCGGATTTTGATTGATTTCTCATCATTTTTGAATGATTTATTAATGGTTATAAATTAAAAAATGTTCATATTTGTGTTCGAAAAAATATCAGATTCACTTTTGTGAAAAATATTTTTCAATGATTATTAAAGAATGGGGAAAATACAGATGAAATGAACCTGAATCGAAGACCGGCTTTAGCCAATTGAAAATCGAAATGGCATGACCTTCATATTACTATGATAATAAATTCTATACAGATGAAAAATGTATTTTTGATTGTAACTATTTTTATGGGATGTCTCTTTGCTTTCTCGTCTTGTGAAAAAAAGCAGGCTGAAACATTTGAAGTTGGTGAAGGAACTTTTCTGTTGAACGGAGAACCTTTTGTTATTAAAGCGGCGGAAATTCATTACCCGCGTATCCCGAAAGAATATTGGGAGCATCGGATCAGGGCATGTAAGGCATTGGGTATGAATACGATTTGTTTGTATGTGTTCTGGAATGCCCATGAACCGCTGGAAGGACAATTCGATTTCTCGGGAAATAAAGATGTGGCGGCTTTCTGTAAGTTAGCTCAAAAACACGATCTGTATATTATCGTCCGTCCCGGTCCGTATGTATGCGCTGAATGGGAAATGGGGGGATTACCCTGGTGGTTACTGAAAAAGGAAGATATCGAGTTGCGGGGACTTGATCCGTATTATATGGAACGTGTCGGTATTTTTATGAAAGAAGTAGCAAAGCGTCTGGGGCCGATGCAGTTGGCAAACGGTGGAAATATTCTGATGGTACAGGTTGAAAATGAATATGGTGCATATGGAACCAATAAACCCTATGTTGCTGCTGTCCGTGATCTCGTGAGAGAGAGCGGGTTTGACAAAGTTCCTTTGTTTCAGTGCGACTGGAACTCGAATTTCGAAAACAATGCATTGGAGGATTTAATCTGGACAATCAACTTTGGCACAGGCGCCAATATCGATGAACAGTTCAGACGCTTGTTGGAACTTCGTCCGAATACGCCGCTGATGTGCAGTGAATTCTGGTCGGGATGGTTTGATCATTGGGGGGCAAAACATGAGACCCGCAGTGCGCAGGCACTGGCTGAAGGTATGAAAGAGATGCTTGACCGCAATATTTCATTCAGTTTATACATGACCCACGGAGGAACCAGTTTCGGACATTGGGCCGGTGCG
>JAITVS010000125.1 GCA_031285685.1 Tannerella sp. | reverse complement strand
TCGACTATGTAAGTACAGACACTCTTTTCTATGCAACCAACAGAGCATTGGCAAACTTGGGAAAAGGACTGTGCATTAAATACTCTCATATTGCTGCTTAATTTTGATTATTTACTTACTTAATTAAATATATAAATATCATGACAACACGTAGGAGTTTTTTGAAAACAGCAACCCTTGCATCTGCGGGATTAGCACTGGGAGGGACGCGTTTGAACGCATCAACTTATCGTCAGATCATAGGAGCGAATGAACGAGTCAATCTGGCATGTGTGGGTATCGGTTTTCGTGGAGCCGAAATAATTAAAGAATTTGCCAAAACAGGATTGGCTAATGTGGTGGCTTTGTGCGATAATGATATGGGTGCAAAACATACGCAGGAAATCATGGCTATGTTTCCTGACGTTCCGCGGTTTAAGGATTTCAGGGTCATGTTTGATAAAATGGGAAATAAATTTGATGCCGTATGCGCCGGAATACCGGATTTTGCACATCATCCGGTAGTCATACATTCTATTAAGGAAGGGAAGCATATTTATGTGGAAAAACCAATGTGCCGTACGTTTCTGGAAGGTGAACTGATGATAAAAGCGGCTCAGAAATATCCTAAGGTAGTTACTCAAATGGGGAATCAGGGGCATTCCGAAGCTAATTATTTCCAATTTAAAGCATGGAAAGACGCCGGTATAATCAAAGATGTTACAGCTGTTACTGCTCATATGAATTCTGCCCGTCGCTGGCATGGGTGGGATTCCCGTATTTTTAAATATCCATCACCGGATCCGATGCCTGCCGGGATCGATTGGGACACATGGAATATGGCTGTTCAGTATCATGAATTTAACGAGAAATACCATTATGGAAACTGGCGTTGCTGGTATGACCTGGGAATGGGAGCTCTGGGTGACTGGGGCGCACATATTATTGATACGATACATGAATTTCTGGAACTGGGATTACCTTACGAAGTCAATCCGCTGATGTTAAAAGAGCATAACGACTATTTCTTCCCGATGTCGTCGACTATACTGTTCCGTTTTGCAGCGAGGAAGAAAATGCCGGCGCTTGATATAACCTGGTATGATGGCGTCGATAATATTCCTCAGGTGCCGGAAGGTTACGGAGCATCGGAAATCGATCCGAATATACCGCCTGTTGCCGGAGGGAAGCTTCAACCGCTGAAACTTAATCCGGGAAAGGAAATATACAGTAAAGAGCTGACATTCAAAGGAGGGTCTCACGGAAGTACGCTTTCTATAATACCTGATGAAAAGGCTAAAGAAATGGCCTCCAAATTGCCGGAAGTGCCCAAATCTCCATCTAATCACTTTGCGAACTTTTTGTTAGCGTGTCAGGGTAAAGAAAAGACGCGTTCGTCGTTTGAGGTAGCAGGCCCGCTCAGTCAGGTGTTTAATCTTGGTGTAATAGCCCAACGTCTGAATACGAAGCTTGAATTTGATCCTGTAACTAAACAGTTTACTAACAATCCGTTTGCGAATATGATGTTGTCGGGTACCCCGCCACGCTCCGGATGGGAAGATTACTATAAAATCTAACAATATAGTTTTTATATATTTGGCAAACGACTGCAAGGTTTTTTCTTGTAGTCGTTTATTTTTTTGTGAAAATTTCTAACTTTGCATGGGAAAGTACGTTTTTTTCTAATTTGCACTGATCCATGAATAGACAGAATATATTAATAATAGAAGATGACACTGCGTTTGGAAAAATGCTTCAGACCTGGTTTGGTAAAAACGGGTACAGTGTTTCTCTTTGTACCGGTGTGGCACAGGCGAAAAAAGAATTATCGGGTAACGAATATAAGTTGATAATTACGGATTTGTGTTTGCCTGACGGGGACGGAATCCTGTTGCTTTCATGGATTAAGGAAATGCGGAAAGAAACTCCGGTCATTATAATGACCGGTTATGGTGAAATACAGAGCGCTGTATCTGCTATTAAAAGAGGAGCTTTCGATTATCTGGAAAAGCCGGTCAATCCGTCTGTGCTGAAAGAGAAGGTAGAACTGGCGCTGAATGTAAAGGAAAGTACTTCTTTCGGTAAGCAACCTATAAGTCCGGTACCCGGAAATGATTCGGACGTAGTGTCGTCCGATATCGTATACGGTAAAAGCAAGGTGGCGCAGGAAATGTTTGAATATATACGAATTGTGGCTCCGACAAAGATGTCAGTATTAATTACCGGTGAGAATGGGACCGGAAAGGAATATGCTGCCCGTATGATTCATCAGCAAAGTCGTCGGAAAGATGCTCCTTTTATTGCTTTGGACTGCGGAAGTCTGTCAAAGGAACTGGCTCCAAGTGAATTATTTGGGCATCTGAAGGGTTCGTTTACCTCAGCGATGTCGGATAAAATAGGTGTTTTTGAAGCGGCAAAAGGAGGAACCGTATTTCTCGATGAAGTCGGTAATTTATCGTATGACGTACAGGTCCAGTTATTGCGCGTATTACAGGAGCTAAAAGTCAGACCCGTAGGTTCGACTTCGGATATAAAGGTGGATGTGCGTATTGTTGTAGCGACGAATGAAGATTTGCTAAAGGCCATTGCCGAGGGGCGTTTCCGCGAGGATCTTTACCATCGTCTGAATGAATTTAATATTGTCGTACCTCCGTTGAGAGAACGCTTGGAAGATATTCCTCATTTTGTGGATTGTTTTATTGAGTCGGCAAATAAAGAACTGGAAAAAGAAATCAAAGGCTGTAGCCCTGAAGCTTTATCCTTATTGAGAGGATACAGGTGGAGTGGTAACCTGAGAGAACTTAAAAATGTAATCAAACGGGCTGTTCTGTTTGCTCATGAAAACGAAATAACACCGGATAGTCTTCCTGACTTTATATTATCTCCTGCTGAAAAAGACAATGCGGTCTCATTATATAATATTGATAATGAGAAAGAGCGTATAGAGAGAGCATTGGAATATACCGGCGGGAACAAGGCTGCCGCTGCAAGGTTATTGAAAATAGACCGTAAAACTCTTTATAATAAAATGCATCAATACGGAATGGAAATCGGAAAATACGACTGAGTAACGGATTTACAGGTTTTCTTTTAAATCGTTTATAGTTTTTTTGGCATCGTTAATGAATGAAATCCCGTCAGTATTCCACTCCGGATAATGACATTCATCTTTGTCTCTCAGTTTGTCCATCTTTTTCAGAAAATACACTTCTTCATCAAGTCCTGCCTGGAGAAACATCGGTAACATCTTATGGCAGATAGCCTGGGCTTCCTGGAATTTATTTTCATTGATCAGTTGTTGTAACAGAATGAGGTTTTCGTTTGTAGCCTGTATAAATGAATCCATAATTTCCCGGATAGCTTCTTCATCATTGTCGAACATTTCACGAAGTGAAGATAGTTTATCTGTTTTTTTGAAAGAACTGCCGGTAAACTCTGCCAATGTATTCATGGTTACAGGTTTTTGTATGTAACCGCTGAAACCGCATTTCCGGGCTTCTTCCTGATTGAAGTCGCTGTGGCCTGTGATGACAAATACAGGCAGATCCGGATTTTCTTTTCGTATTTTGCGTAGAACATCCGTACCGGAGAAATGCCCCATTTCCATATCCGTTAAAATTATATCAAAGAATGAAAGATGATTTTTTTTGTTCTTCGAAATCAGCAGCGGTACTGCACGGTATTGTTGTATGACCTAACCGGCTTAGCATACTGGTCAGAAGGTTTAAGAATGCCGGGTCATCATCAATGATCAAAATATTCTTCGGTGAATCCGGTGTCTTTTTACGGGTGGCTGCCGGTGCGGGAATTTTAATGGAAAAAACGGTTCCATGTCCGACAGATGATTTAATCGTGATTATACATCCGAGTAAATCGGCGAGTCCTTTCACTACATATAATCCGAGTCCTGTGCCTTCGGCTACATTTTTGTTCTCATCGATTCTGGTAAATGGTTTGAAAATGTTTTCTATCTGTTCGTTTGGTATTCCCACACCCGTGTCGGATATTGTAAAGTACAATTTTTCCTGTTCGAAATCGACTTTAAATGAGATTTCTCCTGAATTTGTATATTTTATGGCATTCGATAAAATGTTCGCAGCAATTTGTTTCAATTTGAGTAGATCCGATGTTATACGCAGATTAGGGTCAAAATTAAATATACAATCGAAAGATAGTCCTTTTTGGGTGATCAGCGGGGCAAACATCTCTTTGATTTCTCTACACATATCATATACATAGAAAGTCGTGGAATTTATACTTAGCTTACCCTGTTCTAGAGAAGAGAAGTTGAGTAAGTTATCTAGCAATGAAAGGATGTATTTTCCGGAATTACGTATGGCGGTTTGATCATTCGGCGTTAGCTTATTCAGGTCATTGCTGATTTCAAGATATCCGATGATCGAGTTGAGAGGAGTTTTAATATCATGCGACACAGATAGCAACAATTTGTGACGGCTTTCCATAATCCGTTTTGTGCATACCTGCGCTTCCTCCAATGATTTGCGCATCCTTAATCCCTTATTTACATTGCTAATAATAAGTATAATAAAGATTAATATCAGTAGTAATGCCGATCCTCCTCCGATGAGGAGGATTCGATTGTCTTTATTCATTCTATGTTCACTGTCCCTGATCTCACTTAACCTTGAATCAATCATATTGTTGTGTAAATCGGTCAGGAGCGTCGAAATTTTAGATGAGATATTCTGGTCTACCATTATAAGGCGTATAACCTGTTCTTCTATTGATGAAATACGACTCTCGTAGTTTTTTTCAATCCACTCTACCAGTTCGTCTATTTTGGGTTGCAGGTTAATGGTATCCCGGGAAGATATTTTAATTGTATCGACCATTTCGGTGAAAGATGTGATGATTGTATCTTTTTGCGGTTTATCCGAAGAGAAAGCGCCGGTAAGTTTTTTCCAGAAATTTTTTCCCGGTTCGGTTTTTATGATGGTATCTTGTACCGCATATTTTTTTATCTCAAAAGAATCTGTGTAATGAATAACACTATCGCTTTTATATATGTCCAGCTGGTCTTTTATATCGGAAGATATATTCATGTTGTTAAACTGATCCCTGAGTTCGAAAACGGTTCTTTCCTTTTGCTTTAATAAGATTCCCAATTGTTGGAGCATGTTGATAGAGATAGAATCGGTGGTATTGTATGTTTTAAGTGTATCGATTTTATGGTTGATATCGATCGTGTTCAGGCGGAATGCTCTGAGATGTGAAATCCTTTTGGTAGAAATATAAAGATTAACTTCTTTCTGAGCTGTATTGACGCTGTTTATCAGATCTTTAATCAACGTCATTTCTTTGTCGCGTTTTTCGATGTGTTCTTTTTGCTCTTCTATCGTGTTACGGTCATAATAAAAGAACAATCCTATTCCAATACAGAGTAAAACTGTAACGAGGTATATAAGTCCTACGTTTAAGCGAATTTTACTTTCGATTGTTCTTCTCATAAAACCTGTATTTTCATTTTTTGAATACTCTTGGCAAAGATAAAAAAATATATTCGTACTCCGGAAATTATTTATGAATGTTGTTTTAGGATGTTGATCATCTGAAATACACACCGGAAGTGTGGAAATTTCCACACTTTCCACACATTGGATCGCAGGTTTATATATAAGATTATGTTTGTTTATCTATTTGATTAATAGTTGTTTTGGTGCTTTTTGGTGAAAGGATTGTTGGTTTGGCATGAGGGTTGCAATATTATAAACAGATTTAGATTTCATATAGATAGTATGGTTTTAGTGGGTTACTATTAATTTAAAAATAGAAAGTTATGAAAAAAATGTTGTTATCACTCGCCGTTATGGCTGGAGTAAGTGTTTTCGCAAATGCGGGAAACATAAATGAAGGAGTTTATGCAAGCGAAGTTATAACTGTTACAAGCGATGAAGACGATGGCTTTGTAGAAGTTAAACTTGAAGATTTGAATGAAAATGTAAAAAAAGCTATAGATGCTTATTCAGAAACCGAGACGGTTAAAACAATTGCTTACAATGCTGAGAAGAAATTGGCTAAGGTAACATTCATTTCAAAATCCGACAGCAGCTCAAAAGTTGTAACGTTTGATGACGAAGGAAAAGAAGTAGAATAATCTATCTATTAAAGTTAATTTCTATCAGAAAAAGGCTGTCTCAGCGGAGACAGTCTTTTTTTTGATGTTGTTTTTCGGTTTTACGTAGCCGATTGGTGACTGGGAGTTATCAGTTTGAAATACAGGTTGGCAAACAAAAAATGTTACTTGTATTCCATTATTTGTGCATTCATCGGTTGATTGATGACCTGTATATACTGAAGCCATGGGATAAAATGATTGATCCAAGAGGGTGCATTGTCGCTATTCGGATTAATACCGAAACCATGGCCTTTTTCGTCATATATCGTGAAATGACACTGTACCTCATTCTTTTTAAGAACGTCTTTGTAATAAAGGGAATTACGGTAATCGACCGTCTGATCTTTCTTGCAGTGGATAATAAATACGGGAGGCATACCTGCATGTGCATTTAGCTCCAGTGACATCATTTTTTGTAATTCCGGTGTATACTTGTGTCCGAGTAAGTTACGTCTTGATTTTTTGTGCGCAATGCTGTCTGTCATGGAGACTACCGGATAAATCATTGCGACAAAATCGGGTCGCAATGAAATGTTTGTTTCAACTCCCAGTTCTTCCATGAAATTAATGTTGTAGTAGGTGGCAGCTGTTCCTGCGAGGTGCCCGCCGGCGGAAAAGCCAACAATGCCAACTTTACAGGTATCAATTCCATATTTTGCATGATTCTCTTTCACTAATAGGATAGCTCGTTGCAAATCCTGAATCATAGCCGGATGCCGGTTATTTCGAATACCTACACGATACCGCAAAACAAATGCAGAAATGCCATTTTTTTGAAACCATTCGGCTACCCTAACTCCTTCATTTTTAATGCCTAAATAACAATAGCTTCCTCCAGGGCAAATGATAACGGCCGGTCTGGTCGAATTACCGTTTGCGATGTATGCTGTCATTTTAGAGTGTTTCATTTTTTTTGTAGCAGAAGCATTATCCCATAACCGGATTGTGTTCTGCGCTACTGAATTAGCTTTCACAATACTAAATAACAAAAATAACACAATATAACGTTTCATTTTACTACTAAAATAACTTTCTATTAATCTCTTTTAAAATTAAAGAGGGCAAAGGTATAACTTTTTTAGATTAAATATTCGGTATAAGCACTTAGTTTATATTATTGTATTGATAATGAGTATCGCCCCAATGAGTATTTTTACCCTATTTTTGCTCCTCCATACAAAAAATCCTCACAACTATTGCTGAATTTCAGCGAGTTATGAGGATAAATCCGAGGTACCTGGCGAACTAATTATTTGATGATCAATGAATTGGAGTGATGTTGTAAGTTATTTATTATACAAGCATAACATTGATTTTTGAAAATTTAGTCTATCAGAATGTCTCACAACGTCTCAAAATTTTAATCCTGTTTTTAATCCTCCACTCCATTTTTTACGAATTTGTTTATACTTCAATAGTTATCTATTGCAAAATATTTTTTTATCTCAAATTGTTAAATAATTGTAATTTTTAAAATTTATACTTAGCTGATAATTAGACTTATAGCGTTGTCTCTCCTATAAATACTTCTCTGTTTAGTCTACGTCGTTATGATGTACTAATTTATTTGTTATACAGGCGTGATATTGGTTTTTGAAAATCCAGCTCGTCATAGCGTCTCACAATGCCTCAAAATATTATTTTTTTTCAGTTGGAAGCTTCAGTTGGTACTCACATTTATACCCTGAATTGTTAAAATAAATATTTTGTATTTATTTGATAATTAAGAAAGTAGTATTAACTTTGCTCCTGAAAACTTGTCCGTGTAATTAAAAAAATGGATTAGTTTTACGAAAAAATAGAATAAAAAAAATGGAAGTAGAGTATATATAAAAAATAATACATATAAAGATGAAAAAGACAGCAAAAGTAACAATCCGCAAAGACCAATTAACGGCAGGTGGAAAAGCGAGAATTGAATTTGTGATTTATTTCAATGGGAAGCAGTGCCGTATTTCTTCCGGTAGAAACATTGAGCCTGAATACTGGAATCAGGAATTGGGTTGTGTTGACAAAAAAAGTCCTGACGCTTTAGAAATCAACAAGCATTTAACGGAAAAGTTGGCTGACTTTGATCGGTTTATCAAGACAAAAGAGGTGCTGAATGAAAAGGTGTCCTTGAACGATTTAAAATCCATCCTGAAAGGTCAATCAGTTGAAAAGAAATTGAAGGTTGAGAAGAAAAAGTATCCAACCTTATCGAAGGCGTTTGATACCTATATTAATAATGTAGAACTCAAACAATCGACGGTAGTAAATTATGAAACGACAAAAAGCATTATTGTTGATTTTTGCAGGAGGAAATACAAAGGGGAGTTGACTGTCAATGAGATTGATTTTAGTTTTCTGGAAAAATTCAAAAAATATTTGCGAACTGAGCGGGAGAGGGCAAATTGTAAAAATACAATAGCTAAGCGGTTCAAAATCTTAAGATCAGTTTATTTCTATGCAGATAATCAGGGATATATTGAGAAAAACGCATTCAAAGGTTATAAGATAGAACATGGTAAACCCAGGGAAGTAGCTTTATCCGAAGAAGAATATGACAAAATGCGCAATGTAAGACTTCCTGAAGGTGCTTGCACTTCAATGAAAATTACAAAAGATATATTCGTTTTTTGTTGCGAAACCGGGTTGAGGTATTCCGATGCAATGGATTTGCGCTGGGAACATTATAATGAAGAAAGGGGTGCCATAATGAAAGAACAAGTAAAAACAGAGCGACCTGTATTTATTCCGGTAAGTAACCAGGCTAAAGCCATCATGATTATATATAAAAACAGACATGAAGATATGAAAGGCTGTGTATTTCCGAAAATAGATAATCAGGTAATGAACCGCAGTTTGAAAGAGATAGCCAAAATCGCAAAAATAAATAAGAACATTACCACGCACGTAGCAAGACATAGCTATTTTTCTTTCATGCTGAAAACAAACGAGT
>JAITVS010000119.1 GCA_031285685.1 Tannerella sp. | reverse complement strand
CGGAAAATCTTGAAAACTTTCGTCCGGCAGACCTCGATGAAGTGGTTGAGTTCTTTCCCCGCATAGTCGGTCGCGGTGGCGCACTCCTTCTTTTGGTTCCACCTGTTCGGGGCGACGGAACGCTTGATCATCATCTCCGCCCGCTTGGCATCGACGGTAACGCGCATACATACAGGGGCTTCGCCGTTCTTCAACAGCTTGGTCTTCTTGATAAAAAAGAGAACATCCAGTTTGACGTTCGACAACGATTTACACATAGCTTTTTTGGTGGCAAAGTTACACACTATGCACTTCTCAATCGCTACGCAAAATACTGTGGATCAACGAATAAAAACCTGAGTGGTGGATTTTTTGGTGGACTTCGAGGTGGAGTTTCCGACGGAGAATTTTGCTCCACCTCCTGCTCCTCTGTTGAAGTACCCCAAACTGCCCTAAACCGCGTTTTAGGGCAAAAGAAAAACCTCAGAAATCGGTTGATTTTCTGAGGTTTACCCGTAATTGCTTGATACTCTGGCGGTATGGACGGGACTCGAACCCGCGACCCCCTGCGTGACAGGCAGGTATTCTAACCAACTGAACTACCACACCAAATTACTTTTGTGAGTATTTTCTCTCAAATACTGCGCAAAGATACATGGTTTATTTTAATTGTACAATAGTTTTAGATGGGAAAATGAAAAGAAAGTGGAAAATTTTATACTTTTGTATCACATCGATATGGAATATAGTAGAACTCAAGGAGATAGGACATATTAGAATTCAAAAAGCAACCATTTACAGGAATTAATGCAAATCATGAAACAGACTCCAATAGATTATCAAACGGCAAAAAATATTATTGAAGGATATGGACTGTCGGATTTTGGTAAAGCGACTATCCGCGAAGTGGTTGCGATTTCCTCTCAGTTAGAGGAAAAGACACAAACGGAATTTATCCACATGGAAATGGGAGTTCCCGGACTTGCCGCTGCACAGGTTGGAATTGATGCGGAAATTGATGCATTGAAAAATGGTATTGCTTCGATCTATCCGAATATTAATGGTATTCAGGAAGTAAAAAAGGAGGCTTCCCGTTTTATCAAGGCGTTCATGAATGTAGAGATATCACCTGAAGGATGTGTTCCGGTTACTGGTTCCATGCAGGGAACATACGCCTCTTTCTTGACGGCCGGACAATGCGATCCATGTAAAGGTACAATCCTTTTTATCGACCCGGGGTTTCCTGTACAGAAACAACAAATCACGGTAATAGGCAGTAAATATGAATCCTTTGACGTTTATGAGTTCAGAGGCGGGAAGTTGCAGGCAAAACTGGAACAGCTTCTGGCCAAAGGCAATATAGCAGCCCTGATCTATTCCAATCCGAATAATCCGGCCTGGTTTTGCCTCACTGATGAGGAACTGCGGATTATCGGGGAATTGGCAAACCAATATGATACTATTGTAATAGAGGATTTGGCTTATTTTGCCATGGATTTCAGAAAAGAACTGGGAACGCCATTCCAACCGCCTTATCAATCAAGCGTAGCCAATTACGCGGATAATTATATCTTACATATCTCCGGTTCCAAGGCATTCAGTTATGCCGGCCAACGCATCGGGATTACCGCCATTTCAAATAAATTATATCACAGGATATACGCAGGTTTAACCCGACGTTATGGAGGAGGAACTTTCGGTACGGTTTATATCCATCGTGTTTTATATGCTCTTTCTTCGGGCACCGGCCATTCGGCACAGTACGCATTGGCTGCGATGTTTAAGGCCGCTTCCGACGGATCTTTTGATTTTATTTCAATTGTAAGAGAATACGGAAGACGGGCAGAAAGGTTAAAGAAAATTTTCATCCGCCATGGTTTTACGATTGTATATGGCCAGGATTTGGATGAGCCGATCGCAGACGGATTTTATTTTACGATCGCCTATCCGGGAATGACCGGAGGAGAATTAATGGAGGAACTGATTTATTACGGAATCAGCGCAATTTCTTTAAGTACAACCGGAAGCAATCAGGAAGGTTTGCGCGCATGTACTTCCTTCATCAAAGACCATCAATACGATCTGCTGGAAGAACGTCTTGCTTTATTTGAAGAGAATAAAATGGGATACAAACAAAAAAATTGCACCTATAACGTTTATTAACAATAATTGTTTTCATTTCCTTTTGTTTTTCCGATAAAATCCTTTATATTGCCCCTGTTTAATAACCCACAATATTAATCAGCGACAATGAAATCCGATAGAAATGTTTTTAATAAAATCACGAACAACAAGCTCTATCCGTCGCAAGGGAGTTTATTGATTTCAGAACCTTTTCTTCGGGATGTTTACTTCCAGCGATCTGTTGTTTTGTTGGTAGAGCATAATTCAAAAAGTTCTATGGGGTTTGTTTTGAACAAGAAAACCGGCCTTTTCGTAAATACATTTTTTCCCGAGTTGAAAAAATGTCATCTTATGCCGATCTATCTGGGAGGGCCGGTCAGTACCAATCGTTTGTTTTTCATTCATTCGTTAGGCGATACGATCATTCCGGATGCACTGCCTGTCGGAGGTAAACTATTCTTCGACGGTGATTTCGGCACATTGAAAAAATATATACTGAATGATCATTCCATTGAGGGTAAAGTCAAATTCTTCCTGGGTTACTCCGGTTGGACAGAAGGGCAGCTGGAACGTGAAATCGACGGATACTCCTGGGCAGTCAGCAATACCAACTGCGAGAGTGTTCTTTTAGCCAAAGGCGAATCGTACTGGAAAACATCGTTAGCCCGGATGGGACAACATTACCGCACGTGGATCAACTACCCTAAAGATCCTTTGATGAATTAGGAGAGAACAATTGCATGACCAGAACATCCTGAAAGCCGTCACCGTCGGCCAGCCAGCCGACGAGTTTTCCTGCAACCGTAAATCCGCAACGAGCATAGAGGGCATGGCTTGGTTTGTTCTCAATCGGTATATGCGCATATAATTGATGAAGCTTCAGGAAAGAAAACGCATATTCCATCAACAGCGATAAAGTTTCCGTCGCTATTCCGCCGCCCTGATAATCCGGATCCAGTAATATTCCCGTTCCCGAACGGCGATGATGCGGGTCAAAGTCGAACAGATCGATCAAACCAATCGCCTTACCGGTTTCATTCACTTCTATGACCAATCGCAATTGTTTCAGTTCGTATATGTCACGGTGTGATTCCGCAATATATTGCCTGAGCACATATTGCGAGTACGGAGCCAGCGTATTCCCGACAGTCCATAAAGACGTGTCATTCTCCAACCGGTAGAGCAACGCCAGGTCTTCGGGTTCAAGCGCACGCAACGTGATGCGTTCATTCTTCAATAAAGCCATATTGTTACATTATTTATCTCCCGGAGAAACCAGCACTCCGTTTTCCTTGTGGTAAATATGATAAACCGCTTTCTTATTGACCTGTTTATCCATAAAGAGCAGCATTTGTTCAAAACGGACATCCGGAAAACAAAAAGCATAATCGGTAAAGCTTTTCATCTGATTTCTCCGGTTGATCGCATCCATCACACGTTCCTCTTCCATATCCCAGAGATTAACAAATTCCATATCCGGTATCTGCCTGATACATGCTTTTCTGGCCGCCTCAAAATGTTCTTCACGGCAAAAAACAAGCAAACGGCGATGCTTTATCTTTTGTTTTCTTTTCCGTTTGTCTTTCGAAGAACCCAGAAAGCGTGCGAACAGGATCTTTACCGCTATTCCGATACGGATCAGCCCGCGCATCAGAAAACCGGAACGAGGGTAGTATTTCCGGTAAAAGATCAGCATTGCACCATAAAAAGCTTTGATATATTTTATGTCGCCATGCCGGGTCGACTCGCCCTTGTAATGCAAAAGCCTTTCCGGTATATAATAATTAAGGTAACCGCTCTGCTTGATCCGGTAAGACAGGTCGATATCTTCTCCATACATGAAGAAAGCCTCATCCAGCAATCCCGCCTTTTCCAACGCATCATGCCGCAAAAACATGAATGCGCCCGAAAGGACATCGACCGTATGTGGTTTATTCGCATCCAAAAAAGGCAAGCCATACCGGGAAAAGGCTTGCGAGCGGGGGAATATTTTCGATAATCCGGACAACTTACAGAACGCAACCCAGGGAGTCGGGAACGAGCGTTTACTCTCTGCAAGAAAAGCGCCGTTGCCATTAATCATCTTCACTCCTGTTCCGCCGCATTCGGGATGTTCGTCCATAAAGAAGCACAACGTGCGGATACTCTCCTCGCCTGCTACCGTATCCGGATTCAGAAGCAAAACATATTCTCCCCCGGCCTGTTGTATGGCCTGGTTATTCGCCCGGGCAAAACCCACATTATCTTCGTTGGCTATAAAGGTTACACCCGGAAACCGGGGTTTAAGATATTCCAGAGAACCGTCTGCCGAATGATTATCGACCACAAATATCTCCACTTCCAATCCCGCAACCGCCGCTTCAACAGAGCGAAGGCATTGCTCAAGGAAGTATTTCACATTATAATTAACAATAACAACCGATAATTTATATTTGTACATGAGCTTCACGAATTACATTTTAACGGATTCGGAAAAACGTATACGGTTCAGGATCGAACGTCCCAGGGTTACTTCATCGGCATATTCCAATTCGTCGCCGATCGAAACGCCGCGGGCAATCACGCTGACCTGTACGTCCAGGTCTGAAAGCTTGCGGTTGATAAAGAAATTGGTCATATCCCCATCCATCGTCGTGCTGAGGGCGAGGATGACTTCCTGAAGTTCGCCGCCTTTTACTCTTTCCACCAGGCTGTCTATCTCCAAATCGGCCGGCCCGATTCCTTCTATCGGAGATATTCTGCCTCCCAATACATGATAAACGCCATTAAACTGTCCCGTATTTTCTATCGCCATTACCTCCCGGATACTCTCCACGACACAAATAATCGAATGGTTGCGATGTCGGCCGGCACAGATCTGGCACAGATCATGGTCGGATATATTATGGCATAACCGGCAATACTTCACGTCTTTCCGAAGCACAATCAACGCCTTCGAAAAGTTTTCCACATATGGTATATCCCTTTTCAGCAGATGAAGAGCCAGTCGAAGAGCCGTCTTCCGCCCGATACCGGGCAGGGAAGATAACTCATTCACCGCATTTTCCAGTAAAACGGACGGGTATCTTTGAATCATTGCATTTTTTCCTTTGACGGCAAAGATAAGGAAAAAAGTACCGATGCTACTGGTCAGATTTCTTCTTCCCGTTTTTTGTAGTAATCAGGATTACACCATTTTTCCCTTTTTCCCCGTAATGACTAACCGCTGTTTCGTCTTTAAAAACACTTATGCTCTCAATCGTTTCAGGATCGAGGCTATCAAGATCTTCTTTTGACTCTGCTCCATCAATAATGACAAGGACTTGCGCTCGCTTTCCGGAAACTTTTTTAGCCGCTTTAACAACGGTGAACTCTCTTTTTGTACTGTCCTTAACTGCTATCACATTTCCGTGAAGACGTAATGTGTCGGAAGAAGACGGCTTTTCCGGAACGATTTCGCTCACTTGGACACCGGAAACCTTTTCCAGCTCATTAGAGATTTCCGGACGGGCAAACGCGGCAACGG
>JAITVS010000118.1 GCA_031285685.1 Tannerella sp. | reverse complement strand
AAGAATTATGTTGCCTATAAAGAACAGTTTGTATATGGTTTTCTGACAGAATTATATCAAAAAGATTTTAAGGAATGTTATCCCCAGGCTAAAAATCAGATGGAATCATATATTTCATCTCTCGTACGGTCGGAGATAGGGGGAAATCAACAGCGTGTACATAGTCAGCGTACAACTTATTCGGATTTGAAATTTAAGCATGTGCTTTTACCTGTATGGTTAAGCGCTTACCGGTATAAAGACAAAGCATACATATTTGCCGTTAATGGGCGTACCGGACAAGTGTTTGGCCAGCGTCCGTGGAGCGTACCGAAAATAGCCCTGTTGGTATTGTGCATTGTCGCTGTTCTGGTGCTTATTTTTTACTATGGAGGAGGAAATTGAGCCTTGAAATGAAATTGGCCCACATTGCCGATCCGGCAGTGTGGGCCAATTTTTTTAATAGATCAATATTAGAGTTGTATCGGAAGCAACTTTCGCGTGGTGAAAGTTTGCAATACGAGTTGGCGTATGCATCCTGGGTGAGATCTGTCGAAAACGATTTTAGTGTGATGCAGCTTTACGTTTCGCAACGACGAGTGGAGCACTTTCATAATATCCAAACGCGACAAGGAAAGCGACTCCCATGCAGCAAGCGCTAAATATTAACGAAGCATCCAATCCAAACTTTCCACCTAACATCCCGGCGATGGCAACCCCTATGACGCCACCCAATATTTCACCGGCCAATTGAACGGCTCCAATGGCGGAAGTCGCGTATTTGGGATCAACTGATTCGCCCGGAATGGCGACGAGGTATAGCGGAAACACGCCGGTGCCGCACCAGCCGAAAAATGCACATGCGGCGAGCGCCCACGGCGAGTCGAAATAAATAAAACCAATCGGTGCTATCACTGCTGCTAATAAACTAAACAGGATTGTCATAGGTTTGCGCCCTATCTTGTCAGACCAGGCAGGAACGACCATGCCCCATATAATCGCACCTGCCCCGAACGCTGCCATAATTAAACTCATGATAGTGGCAGCCGCGTCCGGATCACTTGCCGTCAGAGCGGCTAACTTTACATTCATCAGGTATAAGGGGGTAAATGTCAGCATGCTGACATACCATGTGATGATAAAAACGCTGTAAAAAAGCGATGTGATGACGTTTCTATTCTTGAGTATAGTGAGGCTGTCCCTGAATGAAATCTTGTCCGCCTTTGAAACGGAACCTTCTACTTTTGTCATATCGGGTTCTTTTAATACTTTGTAAATCAGGAATGCGATAATCAAACCCGGTATCAATGTCATGAAAAATGTAGGTCTCCAACCAATTGTTTTGTAGAGCGCTACTAAGATGATAGGTCCTAACAGGCTGGATATCAGACCGACGGATGTTGTTGTGACAAGTCCCATGTTAAAGCCGCGTCGCGAAGGGGTCGACTGTGCTAATGTAAACGCTTGCTGCACAGGCATGACCGGGCCTTCAAATAACCCCATGAGCAGCCTGATTCCAACAAGCATGGCAAAATTCTGCGCCAAACCTGTCAGGAAAGAGCATATGGAAAAACATAGGACTGAAATCCAAAGAACACGCTTTTTGTTTGCCGTGATGTCGGCAATGGCAGCGCCAATATAACCGGCGACACCCCATGATAATGCAAACGCCGACATGACAAACCCTAATTTTTCCGGTCCCATGCCGATATCGCCCATAAACGGCGCCAAAGTCGCAATAGCGAACCTGTCAAACATTACAAAACCGAATGTGCACATTAAAATCATGACCATCCAGTTTTCGTATCTCCAAAACTTTTTCTTTTTGTTCATAATATGATTAGGTTTTTGTTTTTTTTTAAAATGATCCCATTTTTACGCCTTGTGGAAAGGGAAGGGGCAATGGGATAAATGTGGAATTTTCAGAGGAGGTTTGTTGAATAAAAAAGAGACTTTCCTTATTTTTTCAGGGCAGTCTCTTTTTAATTTGATTGTTTATTTCGGTTGCTTTCCGATATAAGCAAGAATACCGCCATCAACATATAGGATGTGGCCGTTTACGAAGTTTGACGCGTCTGACGCAAGAAATACTGCCGGACCTCTCAGGTCTTCGGTTGTACCCCAGCGTGCCGCCGGTGTTTTGGCGATGATAAACGAGTCAAACGGATGACGTGATCCATCGGCTTGTTTTTCGCGTAAGGGAGCAGTTTGTGGCGTTGCAATATATCCCGGTCCGATACCATTACACTGAATATTATATTCTCCGTATTCAGACGTAATGTTACGTGTCAGCATCTTTAAGCCTCCCTTTGCGGCAGCATAAGCGGAAACTGTTTCACGTCCGAGTTCGCTCATCATGGAGCAGATATTAATGATTTTGCCTTGGCCTTTTTTTATCATTGACGGAATTACAGCTTTTGCCATGATAAACGGTCCATTCAGGTCTATATCAATAACCTGGCGGAATTCGGCAGCTGTCATCTCGTGCATCGGAATGCGTTTGATAATGCCTGCATTGTTAACAAGAATATCTATTACTCCTACTTCTTTTTCTATTTTTGCAATATTGGCATTTACTTCTTCTTCATTTGTCACATCAAAAACATATCCGTGGGCATGAATGCCTTTTGCTTTATATTCTTCCAGACCTTTTTCTACCAGATCCAATTTAATGTCGTTGAATACAATTTTAGCTCCCGCTTCAGCTAATGCTGATGCGATAGCAAAACCAATACCATAGGAAGCACCTGTAACTAAGGCAACTTTTCCTTCTAATGAAAATTGATTATTCATAGTGTTGAAAATTTATAATTTATTATAAGACCTTGATAATTAATGGTTCTTCAATTCCTTTTGCAAAATAACTCATATAATTGCGGAAGTCATTAAGCGTGGGGAATCCAAACTTTTCCCATCCGTAGCCTGTATAATATGTAATCGGTTGACCGGGATAGTAAGATGTTACTGCTAAAACATGTGAATGAGTTTCCTCTTTTTGTGTTTTAGGGTGAATGATCGTCTCCGTATGGGATAGAGCTCTCTCTATTCCTTTGGGGAAAAGCATGCCGACGAAAATCTTTCCAACATCCCCGTTTTCGGGTTCTTCATATACAACGGCGGCAATACCGTTATCTGTGTATGCCGTATAAGCTTCATCATCCTGTGCGCGTTTTACAATACCGGCAGAGACGGTCAGTGTATCTTTTGTTCCGTATTCCTGTGTTACTTTCGTTAGTTGTGAACCTGCATCTATTGAAAATGTACGGCTTTCGCCGAATGTTTTTCCATCCACTGTAATATCTTTGTATGTGAGTTTGAACGTTGTACGCAAAGGGCCATTTTCCAAAACTTCCTGTTTTGCAAAATTTTCATTTAGAATGAGGGTATCGTTTTCGAATGGAGCCATCATGCCTCCCCCAAGTGTGCGTCCTACTTTATAATCATCAAGCCCTTCTCCGTGATCTTCGTGATATGACCTGATTCCCGCGATATCATCTTTATACCATTTGTCAACAATCAACTCGTTTGTTTTTTTATACCAAAAATCGATTCCATTGCTTGGCCCGTCAACAGCCAGCAGAGCGGGTCCGTATATACGGAACGCAACACGGTCATTTTCCCATGCGAAGTCGTCCTTTCGTTCGGTAATGAAACGACCGTATGTTTTGGCAGAAAATGTTTCCGATGCACCGACTTTGATTGTATAGGGAATTGTTTCTTTTGCTTTGATGTCTGTCTGAAATATCAACTTTCCGTCATATGTTAATTGTGAAGGTAGTATTTCACCTTTTTGATCCGTCACCACATATGCTTTTCCGGAAGGAAGCGGCATTAATTTTTCTGCAGATATTTCTACCATTTCCAAGCGATCGAAGTCACTTGGATTTTCTATGGATACATTTTTACCGGATTCACATGAGATTAAACCGATAAAAGCAGAAATTAAAAAAAATATTTTTTTCATATTATTGATACTCGTTAAATAAGTTGGTATTTGTTTTATCAGCGCAGTTTGTCTGCCGTAAAAGTGTCCATGTCGTCATAATCCAGATTTTCTCCGCACATGGCCCAGATAAAAGTATAGTTACTTGTTCCTGCTGCAGAATGGATAGACCACGACGGTGAAATAACCGCCTGCTCATTTCCCATGAAAATATGTCTCGTTTCCTGTGGTTGTCCCATAAAGTGGCAAACTGCTTGTTGTTCAGGTATTTTAAAGTAGAAGTAAGCTTCCATGCGACGGGAATGGGTATGAGGAGGCATTGTATTCCAGACACTTCCCTCTTTTATTTCCGTCAATCCCATCTGTAATTGGCAGCATGGGATTATTTCGCTTAATACCAGCTGATTGAGAGTTCTTTCATTGGATAACGCCTTTACCCCTAATTCTCGTGTGCGACGCATTTCCTTTGTGATAGCTGTTGTAGGATATGCGGTATGAGCAGGTGAAGAAGCAAAATAGAATTTAGCAGGCTTGGATGCATCTTTGCTTTTAAAAATGACATCTTTTGATCCACGACCAACATATAGAGCATCTTTGTATGACATCTCAAAGTTTTTTCCGTCGACAGAGACAATCCCTTCGTTTTCGATGCAAATGATACCGACTTCGCGGCGTTCACAAAAATATTCCGAACGAACCAAGTCCACGGTTTCCAGCTTCAGATCTTCTTTTACCGGAAGAGCTCCGCCTATGACCAGGCGGTCATTATGCGTATATACCATAATAACCTCGTCGTCGGTGAATAGTTTTTCTACCAGAAATTCTTTTCTTAATTGTGTTGTGTCGTAATGCTTTACGTCATTCGGGTGCGTACCCCAACGTTCCTCAATTGTTGTTTTCATATTTTTACTTAAATAATGATGTCTTTATTTGGACGGTAAAGGTAATGAAAAAATGCGATTTGAGAATAAAAAAGAGGAAAAAAATTATAACATTCATACTTATTTAATATCTTTGCATGTCGAAAGAACAGAATATTTATGGTGAAAAAGGTTTTTGTGAGCGGTTGTTATGATATGCTGCATAGTGGACATGTTGCTTTCTTTGAAGAGGCTGCACAATATGGGGATTTGTATGTGGGGATAGGTTCTGATCAGACGATTCAGGAGTTGAAGGCGCGTAAGACGGTAAATACCGATGCGGAGCGTTTATATATGGTGAAGGCATTAAAGGTAGTAAAAGATGCCTGGGTAAACAGTGGAAAAGGTATTCTTGATTTTGACGAAGATGTAAAACGACTTAAGCCGGATTTGTTTTTTGTAAATAGTGATGGGCATTCGCCGGCGAAGGAACAGTTTTGTAAAGAACTTGGTATTGAATATGTTGTAAGCAAGCGCATTCCTCATAGCGGGCTTCCGGCCCGTTCGACAACGGCTTTACGAAAAGAATGTCTTATTCCTTATCGTATTGATTTGGCCGGTGGTTGGTTAGATCAGCCTTTTGTGAATAAACTTTGTTCGGGTTCAGTTATTACAGTGTCGATAGAGCCTGATTATGAATTTAATGATCGTAGTGGTATGTCTACCAGCTCACGTAAAAAGGCTATAGAGTTATGGCATACAAATGTTCCGGAAGGCGATAAGGAAATGCTTGCACGTACTCTTTTTTGTTATGAAAATCCTCCCGGAACGAAGTATGTAAGCGGTTCTCAGGACGCATTGGGAATTGTTATGCCGGGACTAAACCGTTTTTATTATGATGACGGTTATTGGCCTGAAAAGATTGATCGGGTAACAGGAAACGATCTTTTGGAATGGATAGAGCAGCGAATCTGGCTCCTGCCGCTTTATCCGCGTTTGTCAGACTATGATGTATTGGCCGATACTTGTATAAGCGAGAAAGAAGTAAAAAATCTTAGTTTTGCTGCTGAAGCGTGTTGGAATGCAATTCTTAATAAAAATGTAGAAAGTTGGGGAGCTGCTTCTATTGCCAGTTTTGAGGCGCAATTGAAAATGTTTCCGCACATGGCGCCTATGGATGTAAGGGAGACGCTTGAGCCATATAAGTCGCAGGTGTTAGGATGGAAACTTTCGGGTGCCGGAGGGGGAGGATATTTTGTTTTTGTGAGTGAAAATCCTGTAAAGAATGCTATTCAGATAAGGATACGAAGGGATAATGTAGAGTAAGAAAATTTAAATGAAAGGAATTGTGTTGGCCGGAGGTTCCGGTACGCGTTTATACCCGATAACAAAGGGGGTTTCGAAGCAAATGCTTCCCATATATGATAAACCGATGATATACTATCCGATATCCGTGTTGATGCTTGCCGGGATACGCGAAATCTTGATTATTTCAACGCCACAGGATTTGCCGGGATTTCGTCGGCTACTGGGTGATGGTGAGGATTTTGGGATTCATTTTGAATATGCGGAGCAGCCTTCGCCGGATGGTTTGGCGCAGGCTTTTATTATAGGAGCCGATTTTGTTGGCGATAATGATGTATGCCTCGTACTTGGAGATAATATATTTTATGGACAGAGTTTTTCATCCATGTTGAAAGATGCAGTTGAGAATGTTAAGCAGAAAAAAGCAACGGTTTTCGGATATTATGTAAATGATCCGGAACGTTATGGTGTTGCTGCTTTTGATAAAGACGGAAATGTGTTGAGTATAGAAGAAAAACCTGAACGGCCGCAATCCAATTATGCCGTTGTGGGGCTTTATTTTTATCCGAATAAGGTGGTGGAAGTGGCACGGAATATAAAGCCTTCAGCTCGTGGAGAACTGGAGATTACGACAGTCAATCAGTGCTTTCTCAGGGAAAATTTATTGAAAGTAAAATTGCTGGGTCGCGGGTTTGCATGGTTAGATACCGGAACACATGAATCTTTATCGGAAGCCTCCACGTTTGTGGAGGTTATTGAGCGTCGTCAAGGGTTGAAGGTAGCGTGCCTTGAAGAGATTGCTTATCGAAGTGGCTGGATTGGAGCTGAAAAACTAAGGCAATTGGCGCAGCCCATGATGAAAAATCCGTATGGACAGTATTTAATAAAACTTTTAGAAGATAGATGAAAATTGCTCTATTTTAAAAAATAAACAAGAACGGTTTTTTAGTTTTGTGGTGCAAAACGTTGATTAATAGCTGGATCATTGAACTCATGAAGGATGTTGCTTAAAAAAAGAGAAAAAAGTACTAATTTATTTGTTTTAGTTAAAAAATGAGGTTATCTTTGCATTAAATATATAACTTTAGAAATAAAGTTTTTGAGAATTGGAATATTGTCAAATCAGTTGAAATAATGTTAAATTAAAAGTGTATAATTATGAAAACGAAGGTTTTACTGTTAGCTTTTTTATGTGGAGTAGTGATGTCAGTTTCTGCGCAGGAATACCAACCTCAAGTAGGATTCAGTACAGAAAATGGCTCCAAAGTGAATTTTAAGAAGAATAAAGCTAGTGATAACTGGTTTATTTCTCTTGGTGGTGGTGCAAGTATGTATCTCGGTGACCAAAACGGCGATGCTGACTTTGGGGATCGTGTTAACTGGGCTGCAGGACTCTCTATTGGGAAATGGTATAATCCATACCTGGCTTTTCGTCTAAAACTTACCGGCGGTCAGCTTAATAATTTTTCAAATATTATTGTAGGTGGTCAGACGCAGTTGTCAAATCAGGATTTCCTTTATGGTAATGCTCATCTTGATGTAATGTGGGATATTACAAATTTCTGGGCGCCTTACAACGAGAAAAAGGCGGTTCGCATTATTCCTTTTGTGGGTGTTGGTTATGCAATCCGTCCGGGTAAGACTGTAGATGGTTATGTGTACAAACGTTCGGAATCTCCTTCTATTAACTTAGGATTGCAGATACCGTTCCGTTTGAGCAAACGCGTAGATCTTTTCCTTGAAGGTGAATATGCTATGTTGAATGAACAATTCAATCGTGTTGACATGGGTCAAGAAGAAGATCGTGTTGTTCAGGCTTTATTGGGACTTAACTTTAAACTTGGAAGAACAGACTTTGAAGTTATTGAGCCGATGGATTATGACTTGTTGAATGATCTTAATTCTCAGATCAATGCTTTACGCGCACAAAATGAAGAATGCTGCAAACGTCCGAAGTCTTGTCCGGAATGTCCTAAAGTTGAGCCGGTTATTGAACAGGTTGAGAGCATGAACAATGTTGTATTCTTCCGCCTTAACAGTTCTGTTATCGACAAAAATCAGGAGGGAAATATCTTCAATACTTCTGAATATGCGAAAAAACATAATTTACCTGTTAAAGTTGTAGGTTTTGCAGATAAGAAGACCGGTAATACCGACTATAATATGGGTCTTTCAGAAAGACGTGCAAGAGCCGTTGCTAAGAGACTTAATGAAAAATATGGCATCCCGACTGAAAAGATTTCTATTGAGTGGAAAGGTGATACTAAACAGCCTTACGAAATTAACGAATGGAACCGTGTAGTTATCATGGATACTAACATCGGTAAATAAGCAATCGGTTCTAAAGTCATATAAAAATAAAAAGGTCGGTGGATTTTCCATTGACCTTTTTTTGTGTTTACAGCAAACTTCTGTTTAGTATTTATATATTTGCGACATCAATATAAATTAAAAATTAAATATCATGACGGAGAAAGAAGAAATGATGTTGGATAAAAATGATGATTTCATAATAAATGTTTTTTTTGATAATCGGTCTTTTTTTCTTAAAGGTATCGATAACATGGGATGGGGGATTAAAAATCGGATGAGTCGTGCTTTTAATCCTAAAACCGGGCGTACCGTTATGTTGGCTTTTGATCATGGTTCTATTATGGAACCGACTTCAGGATTGGACAGATTGGATACATCCGTGTTGCCTCTTATACATTATGCAGATTCACTTATGTGTACACGTGGCGCTGTTCGCTCGGTTGTTCCTCCGACTACCCGGAAACCGGTTTGTTTGCGTTTTTCTTCGGGTTCGACAGGATTGTCGGAGTTGAATAACGATAGTGTTATTGATATGGAAGATGCTATACGTTTGAACGCATCGGCTTTGGGAGTAACGATTGCTCTTGATGATAAATATGAGGCGAAGACAATAAAAAATCTTGTAGTTGCAGTAGATAATTGTTATAAATATGATATTCCGGTTATAGCAATAACTTCTGTGAATAAGCAAGACCGCGATGCTGCTTATTATGCAATGATGGCACGTGTTTGTGCGGAGAATGGCGCAAATGTAATTGAAACATATTATACGGAAAAAAACTTTTCAAGAATAGTAAATAATTGTCCGGTACCGGTGATTGTTGCCGGAGGAAAAAAAATTCCGGAGTACAAATTCCTGGAACTTTGTTTTCGTGCTATAAATGATGGGGCTACGGGAATAGCCGTAGGACGTAATGTGTTTCAGTCGTCTTCACCTGTTGCTATGATTAAAGCTATATCAGCAATTGTTCATGATAATCTGATTCCGGAGGATGCGCATCAATTGTTTCGAGAATTGTCGAACTGCAATAAATAATTAAGCATCTTCTGTTTTTGATGAACGCAGATCTTCTTTTCTAAACTTACTGCGGTCATATATTTTTTTAGATACATGAATATAATGTTTAGGTAAAGGATGCCCGTGTTGTTCGATTTCTGCTTCACGGCTTCCTTTTCTGTACGCCTTGATATATTCTTCAAGAGGCGTGCGTTTCTTTTTTTTCTTTTTCCTCATAATATTTCCCTGTAAAATGTAGTGCGAAGATAATAGATAAAGAGTGTAATACAAAATACCTGCTGAAATTCATTGTTTTTATTTTGGAGATTCAGTACTAATCTTCTGTATAAAGAGATATGAAAAATATTTTAAATGGAGTAAGCTTTTGAAAAAATATTGTACCTTTGAAGTGATATTTTTGTTTTTAAATGGGATGAGAGAAGAGGAAAGACCAAAATATGATACTAATTTTTTTGAAAGGTACGCCCGTATATCTTTGATAGATCTGGTTGATCGTCGTTTTGTCGGATTGAAAAATTATGATCGACCCGATTTGCAGGATGAAGAGAGGGGTATCGGTATTGAAGTAACGCGCGCTATACGAGAGAATCGGGATGTTGCAAATGCACTAATTAATGAAATGGCAGGTCGTCCTGTCATGGAGGTCTCAGAGGATGACTGGATTGATATGACAAAGTATGGTTATGGCTATGGAATACATGATCATATTATTGGAATGCTTGAATATGACTATTGGGCGGCTGCATTACCCTTAAAACGAATTATAGAAAGTAAGGTGCATAAAGTTTCAAATGGTTTTTATGGTGATTTTTCCGTATACGGATTGTATATTTTTTCCAAAGAAAATCTGACGGATGATATGGTTCAGTCCGCAATTTCTTATATAGTCGATCTGCAGGAACCGAATGAAAGAAAATATACTTATATGTATATATCTCAGATAGATGAAATGTTTGTATGTAATCTTGAAGATGCTTCATTCGATATGGTGGAAATCACCAAGAAGCAATGCCATAAGTTTTATTATGAAGCTATCGGAAAAGTTTAAATTACTGATGGAACACTATTTGTTTATTTAAAATAAAGAGGAATGAAATACGAAATGATAGTGCTGGATGTTGACGGCACGTTGCTTAATGATGATAAAATTATAACGGCCCGGATGAGGGCTGCATTGATAAAAGTTCAACAAATGGGGATCAGAATAGTTCTTGCTTCCGGACGTCCGACCTGTGGTGTTCTCCCTTTGGCAAAAGAACTTGATATGGATAAAAATGAAGGGTTTATATTGTCCTATAATGGCGGACAAATAATGAATGTGCAGACAGGAGAGATTCTGTTTGAAAAACGCGTAGACCCGAAAATGTTCCCTTATTTGGAGCGGAAAGCAAATAAAAATAATTTTGCTATATTTACGTATCATGAGGATACGATCTATGCGAATGACATATCGAATGAGCATATAATACAAGAGGCCGAGCTGAATTCTATGCGTTTGAAAGAGTTGGATAACTTTTCGGAAGCAATTACCTTTTCTCCGTATAAATGTATGATTGTCAGTGATGATGAAGATGCTTTGATCGGATTGGAAAACCATTGGAAAAAACGTCTGGCAGGAGAGTTGGATGTTTTTCGCTCGGAAAAATATTTTCTTGAAGTAGTACCACCGTTTATAGATAAAGCGAATACATTAAGCATTTTACTTGAGAAACTGGGTGTGGCTTCCCGAAATATTGTTGCGATAGGTGATGGTGTTTGTGATGTGACAATGATACAACTGGCCGGGTTGGGTATAGCAATGGGAAACGCACAGGAATCGGTCAAGGCTTGTGCCGATTATGTGACATTATCGAATGAAGAAGACGGGGTGGCCGTAGCCATAGAAAATGTTATAATATCAGAGATACGTCCTGCGGAAATACCGTTAGATAAATTAAATGAATCCGGTAAGCGAGCTTTAATGGGAAATCTTGGGATTCAGTATACATATGCATCAGAGGATAGGGTAGAAGCTACCATGCCTGTTGATGAACGTACACGCCAGCCTTTTGGTATTTTGCACGGTGGGGCAACATTGGCTTTAGCTGAAACCGTTGCCGGCTTGGGTTCTTTGATTTTGTGTAAACCGGATGAAATTATGGTAGGAATGCAGGTCAGTGGAAACCATGTGTCGTCGGCTCATGAGGGAGATACCGTACGGGCTGTAGGGACAATTATACATAAAGGGCGTTCTTCACATGTCTGGAATATAGATATATATACTTCTACGGATAAATTAGTTTCCTCTATCCGGGTTGTCAATAGTGTAATAAAGAAACGTTGATTTTGTTCTGACATTAAAATGAAAAACCTACGCTATAAAACAGATTATTCCCATATGGAGAATATCTGTGTTGCGCCACATCGTATTGCAGCATAAATGTAAATGAGCTTATATGTACTCCCGCTCCGATAATGAATGCCGGTACGACATCAGATTCTTTATCTCCTCTGAACGAATGGTGCATATAATTGATTTCAGGCTGTGCGTGTAAAACAATATAGGGTATCGGATAATATCGTCCGAATAGATTAATACCTACATAGTTAAATTTCTCAGACTCTCCTTTTTTGTAATTGTAGTAAGTATATGAAACCCCAACCCCGGCATTTAGTTGTGGAGTAAAGTAATATCCCATTTGCGGCGCAATATTTATGACGGTGCTGTTGTTGCTGAATCCTAAACCTAAATTACGGATCAGTCCGAAAACCCGGTTGCAGTAACTGACTTGTTATGCACACAACATTGATAGCCTATATAGGAAGAATGGTATATCAGCAACTCCTCTGAACTGCCTTCTAAAGGCTTTCACTTTGGCATTGAATGATTCAGCTCCTGCATTT
>JAITVS010000027.1 GCA_031285685.1 Tannerella sp. | reverse complement strand
GTATAGAAATAAGATTCTTCGTACCTCAGAAATAACGCTTCGTCATTGCGAGTCTGAAAGACGAAGCAATCCAGAAGAGAGCCCTAGATTGCTTCGGGTAAACCCTCGCAATGACGCGGGGAGAGTTTCGCTCGCAATAACAAAAAATTCTTTTTAAGATAAAAATTAGATTACTCTTAAAAAAATATCAATACCTTTGTCTCTGCATTTTGGTATCATTATTCCGCATCTCCGGAAAATGATAAAAGGGAATCAGGTGTAAATCCTGAACAGACCCGCTGCTGTAAGCTCTTTTCAGTTAGCAGTTAACAGTAATCCGTTAACAATGTTGCTGGAAAAGTCTTTGAATAAAACCAAATACCACTGATTGACAGTTATCAGTCATCAGTCATCAGTTATCAAATTTGTTTTGTTAACTGTTAACTGCTCTCTGTTCACTGAATGTTGGGAAGGGCGTTCAAAGATGGAGTAAGTCAGAAGACCTGCCAAGATTGATTAGTTTTAAAGCTTTCGGGAAATAAAGCTGAAGAACACGGATGAGAAGTCAATCTTTTTAAATTAATTCAATTTACAGCTTAGGCTTCTGTTCATTCCATCTTCAAATTATTTTTTTCGTAAGCTATTGATAAATTTCAATTAGCTAGGGATGTTTTTTACATGTTTTAAAAGATTCGTGAGATTCCTCCATTTTAAAATAATTGGTTTGAACGATCCAAAACAGGTTATAGCTTAATTTGGATTATTGTATATAGGTTGGGAAAGGGACTATCTCGTGATGAGCAGTCCCTTTTTCATGTAATGGCGCGTTCGTAAATTAGTATTCCTCCGTCATTGAGAGGATTTATCCGAAGCAATCCGGAAAAGAAATAAGAAAAGAGAAATTTGAAAATGTTTATCCCGTCTACTCGTATCTTGTTACTCGTAACTAATTTAATTGATTTTTTCTCTTGAATGAGAATATAATATTGATACAAAATCATTACCTTCGTCTGAGGTCTTGGTTGGTATATCGTACATAAAACCTGCAAGTTTTCCTTTACAAGATACTAAAAATCAAGATCTTTTCGAAATATTCATACCGATATTTTACTGAAAATCAATTAAATATATTTTTTGTCATGTACTAATATAAATAGATAAAAGTAATGAAAAATAGTTTTTTATTAATATTCATTTCCATTTTCATATGCGGTTCGTTTAATTCGTGTTCGGAAGAAGATGATGATGGCGGTTATTCTAAACTGAAGAATCAGGAAAATACAATTAAATTTAAGGTATACAGCAATACCCCGGGAGTTCCGATAACGCTGTCCGATTTTTATTTCGGAAGATTGATTATTAAAGACCATTGGGAAGGAGTATTTAGAACAAAGGACTGGGGTACAAACATTGAAGCCTCTTGTGAAGATGAAACAGTATTGATAACAGGAGAGATATATGTAAATGGAGAACTGAAATTGAAAAAGGAGGGTAACAGGCATCTCAGACTGGGACTTACTATCAAGGAATAGCATACCTTGCGCAGACTTCTTGTAAGTGTTCTACAAACGTATTGCTTTTTTGGCAAAACACTTACAAGAAGCCCGCGCAAGGATATGTTCGAAATATTATAGTATTTATAATCAATCAACTACAAATTAGCACAAATCACCTATACTTGAGCCATTTTATCATTTCGGCGAAAGTAACTTTCTTTCCGTACATGAGTATGCCCACTCGGTATATTTTCGCGGCAAACTTAATCATCAATACTGCCGTAACGAACAGTAGCACAACAGACAGCAACAGTTCCCATACAGGTACTTCGTAAGGAGCACGCACCATCATCACCACAGGCGACGTAAACGGTATCAGCGAACACCAGAATGCCATCTGCCCTTCGGGATTGTTGGAAGCGGCAAAACCGGTATAGAACGCCAGAAGAAGAATAACAGTAAGAGGCATCATCAACTGTTGTGCTTCCTGCGAATCGTTGGCTGCCGAACCAAACATGGCATACAGGGATGCGAACAACAGGTAACCGCCCACAAAGTAAAGCAACAGACAGGCTCCGATCTGTATCCAGTTGATATTAAACAGCATGCTCTTCATACCATCCATCATTTCAGGCTGGTTTTGCATCATGGTCATAGCCTGTTGCGTTTCCATTCCCGACATAGGATTGCCGAAATAGATTTGCCCGAAGATAATAGCGCCGCCGCCGATAACCACCCACACCAAGAGTTGAAGAAGCCCTACAAGCCCTACACCTACTATTTTACCCATCATCAGGTCGAATGGCCTTACAGATGAGATAATAACTTCTATAATGCGGTTTGTTTTCTCTTCCACCACACTCTGCACCACCAGCTGCCCGTACATCATAATGAAGAAAAACATACAGAATGTAAGCGCCATACTCACAATAGATGCGGATTGCCCGAGAGTTTCGCTTTCTTTCCCCGTTTCGTCGAGGCGCACGGTATTGACAGTAATGCGGTCTTTCGATTTCAGTAATTGTTGCAAATCCGTTACTACCTGTGGTTCTATGTTGCTTTTGGCAGTAAAATCATCTATTTTTTTATTTCTCACGGCTTCGGTCAATACTCCGTCGATGTATGAAGTTAAACCACTTGGAGGTTGTTGTTTTTCGGAATAAAAAGTAACCGCATTGGGATTTTCATTGAGGTTTGCGGTTATTTCCAACAAGGCCGTTGTCTTGTCATTCAGCTTATCTTCCTTCGAATCCAGATTTATAAATTCATACTTATCGGACGATTTGAGTAGAGGTGCATATATACCTGTGTGGTCTAATACATACACCTTGCTTATATCATCGTTTTTGCTGAGCATCATCAAAGCCGCCGGCAAAAATGATACAGCCAAAAACAGGAACGGAGTCAATATGGTTGTCAGAATAAAAGCCTTCGTTTTTACTCTCGAAAAGAATTCTCTTTGTATAATTAATCCTAACGCGTTATTCATTTTTCCTTTGGTTTAGATACAACTTGTATAAATATATCATTCATCGACGGCAATTCTTCTTCAAAAGAGATCACCTCGTATTTTTTAGCCACTTCTTGTATCAGGGCTGAGTTGGAAGCTTCGTCAGTACGTTGTATGCGTACTTCGGTTGTATTGTTAAATGTCGTTTGAGAAAGAATGGAGAAATGTCCGGATTCCATTTCAAAACTGTCGCCCGCCACCTGCAGTTTGAAGATATACTTTCTGTACCGGGCACGGATTTCTTTTACATTGCCATGCAAAACTACTTTCGATTTGTCTATCAGCGATATTTCGTCGCAAAGCGCCTCCACCGATTCCATGTTGTGAGTAGACAAGATGATAGTTTTGCCTTTTGCTTTCAATTCCAGCAATTCGTTTTTCAACAGCTCTGCATTCACAGGATCGAATCCGCTGAACGGCTCATCGAGGATATACAATTCGGGTTCGTGTATCACGGTAGCTATGAACTGTATTTTCTGCTGCATTCCCTTCGAGAGTTCTTCCACTTTTTTGTTTTCCCACGAAAGTATGTCGAACTTTTTCAGCCAATAATTTGCCTTTTTACGAGCCTCTTCTGCCGACAAGCCTCTCAACCGTGCAAGGAAAATGATGTGCTCACCGACTTTCATTTTCTTATATAATCCCCTTTCTTCGGGCAGGTAACCTATTTGGAAAATATCGTCGGCAACAGATTCGCGTCCGTTCATAAACACTTTCCCTTCATCGGGTGCGGTTATCCTGTTTATAATGCGGATAAGGGACGATTTCCCTGCTCCGTTAGGCCCCAGCAATCCATAGATACAGCCCTTGGGAACCTGTATGCTGACACCGTTGAGGGCAGTATGATTGCCATACTGTTTAACGATGTTCTGTGTTTCGATATAAAACATGTTATATTATTATTTTAGATTTTCACCGGTTTGATATAACCGATTGAAGAATAAACTTTTAAACAAGTTTTTGAAATTCAGAGGTAACGAGTTAGTAACCGTGCGTATTTCAGCATTTTGCGGTGCTA
>JAITVS010000014.1 GCA_031285685.1 Tannerella sp. | reverse complement strand
CTCAAATCCTGAAAAAGTTTCTGTTCATGGATATGGAGGATGGCCCATGGAAGAGGATTTTTCCAAGGCCGTTTACACAGATGATGTCCCTTCCGTCGAGGTATGGAGAGGAAACGACTACATTCTCTTTTACGGAAAAGGGCCTGTCAAATGGACATCCGATACCGGCAAAAAAACTTTCTCCCACGAAAACAATGCCTATGCCACGCTCGGTTACTACTTCGTCACCGACGCTACGGAAACGAATGAGATGACATCCGTCTCATCACAAGGAACTGCATCTGTTCAACTGGATACTTATGATGATTACATGCTGCATGAGGAGGAGAAATACTCCATTACGGTCGCAGGACGTCCGAACTCCGGGCGCAACCTTTTCGGGGAAAGTTTCGATTTTAAAACATCACAGACTTTTTCGTTCTCAACTCCCGGTATAACAAATGACGACGCCAAAATATCATTCCGGTTTGCCGCAAAAGTCAAATCGGGAACAGGTACGGTGAGCCTGAGTGCGAACGGAACCAATCTGGCTTTCAACAATAACAGGCTTTATGAAAACACTTCCGCTTATGTCGCCGCGACAAGCATCTCCCCTGAAGTTACATGGACAGGAGAAAAAAGCGAGACAACGAATATCGGTATCTCATTTAGTCTTTCACAACAAACGAGTCACCTGGATTATATACGCCTGCAAATGAAACGTAGGCTCCAGCCTTACGGAGCATGTACCTTTTTCCGCAGCTTCGCTTCCGTAAACCAAAATGCCGGATTCACCATTAAAAACGCTTCATCAAATATCCTTGTATTTGATGTGACTGAAGGTAATCCCGTACGACGGATGGAAACGTCGCTGAACGGAAGCGAACTGTCATTCACCATACCATCCGGAGGACTGCGCGAATTCGCTCTGGTGGACATCACAAAAACGATAGACGCACCGAAGACCGTTGGTGAGATAAAATCACAGAACCTGCACGGAATGGATCAGACGGACATGATCATACTCGCACCCGAAGCGTTCGTTTCGGAAGCGGAGAGGCTGGCTGAATTTCGTCGTACCAATGACCATCTTACCGTTGCCGTGGTAACACCCGAACAGGTATACAACGAATTTTCGAGCGGAACACCGGAAGCTACTGCCATACGCCGCTTCATGAAAATGTTCTACGACCGGAGGACATCGTCCTCAGATGCCCCGAAATACCTGTTACTGTTTGGTGACGGCCGTTTTGATAACCGGAAACTGACGGATACCTGGAAAAGTTCATCCGACAACTATATCCTGACTTATCAGTCAAAAGAAACATTAGGACAAGATTCATATGTATCCGATGATTACTTTGGCTTTCTCGCGGACCGGGAAGGTGCAAACCCTGCTTCCGCAACAATCGGTATAGGTATCGGTCGTTTTCCCGTCACGACACCCACACAAGCAAAAAATGCCGTAGACAAAGTGATCTCCTATACGGAAGAGTCCAAATCAGGTTCCTGGAAGAATAAAATCTGTTTTGTGGCAGACGATGGTAACTCCGGTGATGATTATACCATAGAGCATATGAGCCAGGCAAATACTTTAGCTGATTACATAGAAAATAATCATCCGGAATATCTTCCCAAAAAACTGCTTTTTGATGCTTTTAAGAGAAGTATGTCCGGAGGAAAACCCAGCTATCCGGATATCCGTACGAATATTCAGAAAGAACTGAAAGAAGGTGTGCTGCTCATCAACTATACCGGACATGGGGACGCGACATCATGGGCCGAAGAAAAAGTAATGACCCAGGCAGATATCAATAACGCAACCTATACGAATCTTCCGTTATGGATCATTGCTGCATGTGATTTCGCTCCGTTTGACGCACAATCCACATCAGCCGGGGAAGATGTATTCCTCAATAAAAAAAGCGGAGGTATTGCCATATTTTCGACATCCAGGGTTGCATGGGCTTCACCCAACTTCAGTATGAACAAACAATTTATAAAATACCTGTTTGAGAAACAGAATGGCCGTCATCTGACACTTGGAGAGGTGATGAAAAACTCAAAGAATGACTGTAAAGACGTCAGATTAAAGAGTTATGTTTTACTTGGAGATCCTTCGCTCACCCTGGCATATCCCGACGAATACAATACAACGATTACAGAAATAAACGGAAAGACTCTTTCTGAAGAACCGGTCAATTTCAAAGCCTTCGAAAAAATTACCATAAAAGGACAGGTAAACACATCCGAAAGTTCCAAAGTCAGTGATTTCAACGGATTGTTGTCCGCTGCGGTATTCGATGGACAACAGCAGATTACCACATTAAATAACAGCGGAATATTAAATATCGACGGAACAAAAAAGACGCTTACATACTCCGATTACCCCAATATCATGTATCTGGGGAATGATTCCGTACGTAACGGTGAGTTCTCATTCACGTTCACAGTACCCAAAGATATTTCCTATTCATACCAGAATGGGAAAATAAACCTTTATGCCGTCAACGAAGACAACGGAAAAGACGCTAACGGTTCCTATAAAAACTTTACGGTCGGCGGTACGGCCGATATTACCGATCCCGATGAATCAGGACCGGAAATACGCGCTTTATATCTCAATACATCCGACTTCAAAGACGGAGATAAAGTCAATGAAACACCCTTACTGGCCGCTATTATATGGGATGAAAGTGGGATAAATGTAGGAGGCAGCAGTATCGGGCATGATATCATGCTGACAATCGATAACAATCCGGTATTGAGCTATTCGTTAAACAGCTATTACAGCACATACCTCGCCGGTGAAGAAGGGGAAGGAATTATCAAATTCCCGGTTCCGGAGCTTGAGGTTGGGAAGCATACGGCCGAATTCAAGGTTTGGGACATACATAACAATTCCAGTTCGCAGACATTCAGTTTTGTTGTGACCGACAATTACAAAGTTTCCATTGTGGAACTGACAGCCGGGCCATCTCCTGCAAGCGACTATGTCAACTTCATGATTTCACATGACCTGCCGGAATCAACCGTAAGCGTGGAAATCCAGGTTTATGACCTGGGCGGCAGGCTGCAATGGAAGTATACGGAGTCCGGTTCTTCCGGAATGTTCGATTCCTATAATATCAAATGGGACCTCAGAAACGGTGCGGGCGCACGCCTGCCTTCCGGCATCTATGTATACCGTGCAATCATAAGCAGTGATAAATCACATGAAGTTTCCAAATCGAAGAAATTAATTATCCTCGCACAATAAAGACTCAAAAACCGAGTTTATACATTACATGTATTTTTCAAACAGGTATTCAATTAATATTTTAGGCATGAGATTACTTAAATTAAATCTATTGATAGGGATGTGTATTGCCTCAACGGCATTTGTTAAAGCTGAAGATGATGATAAAAACAAATTCAGTCCTCTTAATACGGCTGTACCGTCTCTTTCCATAGCACCGGATGCACGTGGAGGAGGTATGGGTGATAACGGGGCTTCTACACTACCTGACATTTCATCACAATACTGGAATCCTTCAAAATATGCATTTATGGTAAGTAAAGCCGGCGTCGGATTATCTTACACGCCATGGATGCGCAAGATCGTAAATGACGTTGCATTGGCTTACTTATCCGGATACTATAAATTAGGTCAATATGATCAGCATGCGATCGGTGCTTCACTCAGATATTTTTCACTCGGGGATGTTCCTTTAACCGAATATGGAGGAAATGTATATCAGAATCTGAATCCGTACGAAATGGCAGTTGACCTGAGTTACAGCATTAAATTGACAGAAGGATTTTCTTTAGGTGTCGCCATGCGTTATATCCGTTCCGATATGGGGGCCGATGCGGAGTACGAGCTTCGTCCCGGAAACTCCTTTGCGGCCGACCTGAGCGGATATGGGGAGAAATATGTTGTCATCGGCAACAGCGAATGTTTATGGAGTGCGGGCTTCAACGTATCCAATATGGGAAATAAAATCTCTTATGACGGTGACGTTACCAGTCAATTCCTTCCGACAAACCTCAGAATAGGTACAGGTTTGTTGATGCCGCTGGATGAATATAACCAACTCGGTATTTATCTCGATCTGAACAAATACCTTGTCCCATCAAAACCTGTTCAGGAAGATGGTGAAAGTGACGAGGATTTTGAAAAAAGAGAAGACGAATACAATGACATGTCTTTTATTAAAGGTATGTTTAAATCATTCAACGATGCACCGGGAGGATTCAGCGAAGAGTTGAAGGAAATCAATATTTCGATTGCCGCCGAATATAATTATAACAGCCAGTTCTTTGTACGCGGAGGTTATTTTTACGAAAATCAGATGAAAGGTAATCGTCAGTATTTTTCCGTCGGAGCCGGTTTCAGAATGAATGTGTTTCAATTGGATGCAGCATACCTCATCAGCACGGTTCAAAGCAATCCGCTTGATCAGACTCTTCGTTTCACGCTATCGTTCGATATGGACGGATTAAAAGATTTGTTCAAATAAAGATGCGCATAGGTTTCGGATATGATGTACATGCCCTGACAGAAGGCCGCGAACTGTGGCTCGGAGGAATCCGTATAGAACATCCGTACGGCTTGATGGGACACAGCGATGCGGATGTTCTGATACATGCGATTTGCGATGCGTTGCTCGGTGCGGCCAACATGCGTGACATCGGCTACCACTTTCCGGATACATCCGGTGAATATAAAGACATTGACAGTAAAATACTGTTGCGTGAAACGATGCGGATCCTGCGTGAAGCAGGTTTCGAAGTCGGAAATATTGACGCCACAATCGCGGCAGAACAACCTAAGTTAAATCCACACATTCCGGAGATGCAAAAAATCCTCACTGAAGTAATGAGAATTCCTATCCATGACCTGTCAATTAAAGCAACAACCACCGAAAAACTTGGCTTTACAGGGCGATGCGAAGGCATCGCCGCTTATGTTGTTGTTTTGATTGATAGATAATAAAACCACTTGTTTACTAAATGTCCCGGATAATGTTTGCCTTCCCTCCAACAATGGTAAGCTCCCGGCAAACCACCCGTTATGTTGTTGTAATAAAGTCAGTTCCTTTGCGCTCAACATTGAAGGCAAGTTGGTGGCAACACGTGTGTCTCCGGTTTTGGACATACTTATTTGAAAGAACACCCAACCTCTACCTCAATGGCGTATGTTCACAGTTTCAAATAAATCCAATTGGACAGCTGTACCTATAATATATCCTCTGTCTCTGATTGTAACGGGATATATGACACACAATCAATAACAACAAGTACATTCAATATGTATTGGCAATTTCAGTCTTATCTTTTAATATATAACATAAGAAAAAAGGAATGCACAAGATGAAATATGATACATCTATTGTTGATTTCTCGATGAAAGCTTCGTATACAGATGTACTAAGTGAATGATAAGTAAAATAAAGCATTATCGTAAAAAATAAGATAGTACCACAATAAAAAAGAACATCTGCATCTTTTTTGCAAAATAAGAAAAGAAAAAAAGAACAGAATATTGCAACCAGAACCCATCCGGTTGGCATAAGAAAAGATGATTGAATAATAAACGGGTTCATCTTTAAAAAGTCTTCCATGAAACCTATAACAAATGGTATAAACGTTAAAGCAAAAGCAAACAGTGATATACAACCTATTATCATTACAGACTTTATGTTTATTTTTTTACTTTTTAACCCATACAGAAATAAAATCACATAACATAGAGCAAAAATATTTCGTGTAGATAACAATAAACCGATGATAGTCCCTAATAACAGTTGATTTTTAAAAGAATCATATTTTTTGATTTTAAAAAAGAATGCAATGGAAAAGACGATCAGCGTTGCATTAAGAAAAATATTACTCCGACTCAAAATTTCCCAAAAATAAAACGGAGATGTTAACACCAATAATAAAGCAATAGTCTGATAACAAGGCTTTATATTCATATATTTCAGCAAAAGAAAAAAAACGAATATTCCTGATAACGAAAAAAAGCCTAACTCTCCAATAAAATAAAAAGGCAAAGCTAATATATAATAGAAAGGCATTGGCCCCGGGTAATTACCCAGATGGGACTTCGCATAATAAACATAGTTCTTGTCAAAAAAATTATCCCAGAAAGAAGAAATCACACTCCACCTGTCAGTATTTAAAGACTCTGCCGGAACCTTACTGAACACAAAAATGCTGCCTATACTAAAAAATATTAACAACAAGCTATTAATCAATGCGCTTCTTTTAGCAAATAATTGTAAAGAATTACCTTTATAAAAAATAAATACATGAAAAATAAATAACACAACTACAAAAAATAAATAGTATTCTGTATATCGTGAAAAATATTTTACAGAAAATAATATGTTTACAAAAGAAAATACGGCAAAGCTTACATTCTCTTTAATCATCCTGCTTTTTAACATAACTGTTTAGTTTTAATCGAAAATCCGAAACCGGCCAAGTTTCATTTTTTGCAACCGATACGCAAAGGAAACTCCTAAAACACCAATACCATATATGATACTTCTTTTCAAATTGATAGAAGAGGCCTCTTTAAAATATTTGGTAGGGCAACTGACTTCACCGATACTATAACCTTTGTATAGAATCTGCGCCAATATCTGATTATCAAAAATAAAATCATCAGAGTTATTACTAAACCCAACCGACTCCAACACATCTTTTCTAAAAGCCCTGTAACCGGTATGATACTCACTGAGCTTTTGCCCCATCAACAAATTCTGTACAAATGTGAGAAAACGATTAGCTACATATTTGTATAGGGGCATTCCTCCCTGAAGAGTTCTATTCCCCAGAATACGGGAAGCGATGACCGCTGAATATAAATCATTAACAATCATATAACACATGGACGTGATCAGTAAGGGGGTATATTGATAATCCGGATGTAACATAACAATAATATCAGATCCAATCTCCAGCGCCTTAGTATAGCATGTTTTCTGGTTTCCTCCATATCCTTTATTTTCGTCATGGCGTATTACATATTTAATACCAAGATCAGCAGCCAGTTTCACTGTATCATCATCACTTGCATCATCTACTAATATAACATTATCTACAATATCAAATGGTATTTCACTATATGCTTTCTTCAACGTTTGTGCTGCATTATAAGCGGGCATTACAATTGTTATCACTTTATTATTTATCATCGTCTAATATTTTCTAATAGCAAATTTGGAAGTTCCCAAAAAACTGAGGACAAAATTAATAAAAAAGTTACTACTGTCCGAAAAAATATGGATTATTTAAAAATAAAGAGTTAGAACATATTTATTCACATTTTTTAAAAATCCAAAGACTTAGATTGTAAAATTTCACTGTTGTCTCTTTTGGGGGTAATTTTTTCATACATACGGCTACGTGCCATGGGAATCGCCTGTATACTGATATTATTTAAATTACTTCTCAAAGTTTGAAATCCTTCTTTTCGATGTTTTGTTTCCTTCCTTCTGTTATTTACATATAAGGCTAACAGCATGGGCAACAGTGAAATTATGCGAACCATCTGTGAAGTAATGTGAATATCATTTTTCATAAATATCATTTATTTATGGTTTACTTTGTATTATTTAACGGAATAAATAATCATGTACATTTAATTATATTATAATAGAATATTCCTTCAATTTGAAATAATGCGAATACATTGATTGTATAAAATAAACAAATTTTGCATCACGATAAATAACAGTCAATTGCTTTATAAACAATTTTATTAAATTTCTAACAATTTGAATTATGAAAAATTTATTTTTATTATTAACATCAACATTCTTATTGCTTATGTCTTGCGATAAGA
>JAITVS010000011.1 GCA_031285685.1 Tannerella sp. | reverse complement strand
CCTGTCGTATGAATTCGCAGGATGTAGACCATCCGATATCTTCCAACTGATGGCAACCATCGACCGCTGCTTTATGGCAGGACAGGCATGTCTCCTCGGAAGCCTGAAGTTAGGATCGGGCATAATACGTGTCGGAAACGGAATTCCTGAGTTACAATGGAACACCATACAACGTATCAACCCTACAGTTTGTATATGCGTACCCTCCTTCCTGCTTAAGCTTATTGATTTCGCAGAAAGACACCATATCGACTACCGTAATTCGTCCATAAAACGGGCTATTTGTGTCGGTGAAACGGTTCGCACGAATGATCACAAATATAATATTCTTGGAGAAAAAATTCACGCATTATGGCCTGAGCTCTCGATGCACGTAAACTACGCATCTACGGAAATGCAATCTTCATTCAATGAATGTGAAAAAGAATGCGGCACACACCATAAACCCAATCTCACAATCGTCGAGTTCCTTGACGACAACAACCAGCCTGTAAAGGCCGACGAGCCCGGGGAAATAACAATTACCACACTTGGCGTGGAAGGTATGCCGTTGATACGTTTTAAAACCGGAGATGTCTGCTATCGTTTTGAAGAACCATGCGCATGCGGACGAAATTCTTTACGCTTAGGTCCGATACTCGGCCGTAAAGGACAGATGATCAAGTATAAAGGAACGACCCTTTATCCGGCTGCATTGTATGATATCCTTGAAAATATTCCGGATGTGAAGAACTATATCGTTGAAGTATATACCAATACAATCGGAACGGACGGAATACGAATCCTGGTAGGCAGCCCGAACAACAGTGACTATTTTATAAAGCACATAAAAGATTTATTCCGCTCAAAAATACGTGTTGCTCCCGACGTGGTATTTGAACCGACCGAATTAATCGCGAAAAAACAAATGCCTCCTACCAGCCGCAAACTGATAAAATTCTTTGATTATAGAGAAAATAAAGAATAAATATGCCTTTTAAATAAAATACCCTCCAAAAGTAATATTTTTGGAGGGTATTTTATTTAAAATTAGTTAAAAACAAGACGGAGTGCAACTTAATTTACTCCATCTGCATCATTCTATAAGAGCACACAATCATTAGTGATATGAAAAAAAAAGTTTACCATGGATTGTACAATATATCTTTATCGTTGTCCAATCGTTTTAATAATAAATTTCTGACAAGATGTAAGATTCTTCTGGGAACATCTTTATTGGTGTTAATGGGAAATTGCAGCGGTGATCCGGAGGAGGAGGTTATCACATGTTACATTACTGTAGAGCCTGACGAAGAAGAAATCATAGAGCCTACGTGCTATAACAGCATTTCTTCTGAAAAAACCAAAGAGATTGAATTACCACAGCCTTCGACTCCAATCGATATGACGCAAAATAAAATTTACAAAAAAACAGATGACGCCTGAATATCTGAATTTTGCAATTATTGAATTGACACCATCCTGCAATCTCCGGTGTGTGCATTGCTACAACTAGTGGAAACAGGAGGATTGCATTGCTCCGGAACAGGGATCATATAAAAAAGCATTCCGGTTATTAGATCATCTCATCCGTAAAACAACTGTTAAAAGAATCACCTTTACCGGAGGTGAACCTTGTATAAGTGAGCGTTTCACCGAACTCGTTTTACATGCAAAGCTGAAAGGAAAACGCGTAACAATCATAACCAATGGGAATGGTCCGTCAACCGTTTATAATCAACTGACAAAAATGAAGGTTGATATGATGGAATTTTCAATCCATTCGTCACAACCGGAAATTCACGACCGGATTACAGGAATAACCGGCTCATGGAAAAAGGCCGTCGAAAACATGGATTTCATGATGAAAAAAGGAGTGTATATCACTCCGGTTATCGTTATTACATCACTCAATTATCAATATGCGGAAGATACGGTCAACTTTTTTCATCAGATGGGAATCAAGAGTATAATGGTAAATCGTTACAATATAGGAGGAGAAGGATTGAATCATCCGGATTTGTCGGCTAATGCCGCACAACTAAGAGAAACATTCGGAAAACTCGATAAATATGCGGAAAAACATCCCGTAAATCTATTTTCCGGAGTTTGTACCCCCTTTTGCCTGCTCAATCCGGATGATTACCCGCACATCCGCTTCGGCTCCTGTTCCGCTGACGTCTACCATCGTCCGTTAACATTCGACCTTGATGGACACCTGCGTTTATGCAATCACTCGCCTGTCAAAGTCGGAAACATCTACAACCAGTCGCTGACTGATATTTTTGCCAATCCTTATGTTTCCGAATGGGAAAATATGGATATTGCTTTTTGCAAAAATTGCACATGTCTGCCTGACTGTAAAGGCGGTTGCAGAGCTGCTTCAGAGCAAATAGGACACTCTTTGCAAAAGGAAGATCCAATCATAAATGAATTAAATGTCTCACCTATTTTAAAACGAGTATGAAAAAAGTAATTTATAAAGGTTTATATCAGATATTCCTGATATTATCAAACCAATTTAACATCCGGTTTCTGACAAAATGCAAAATTTTCCTGGGAACATCTTTATTAGTCATTACAAGTAGCTGTGATGGAGATGATGGAATTAAAGTAATGTGCTACGATCCGGTGGTTCCCCCGGAAACGGAATGCGGATGCGAAGAAAATGTTACAGGAATCTCCGGAAAATGGAAACTGGAAAAAAGAATAACCGCTTTCCCTATCAGCATGAATGACTATTCAACACATAACATTACGATAGAAATCCAGTCTGAGAAAACGCTCATCGTACATAAATATACTTCGCAGGAAGGGCTGTATTTCTTTGAACCCAAAAACTATTCCATTACGGAAGAAAATGGTTATTATACAGCTATTTTAGAAGACTCCAGGTACGGCGTCTATATATACGAAAATCAATTATTTATAGACTTATCACCGGTAGATGGTCCCAGATACATTTTTTCCTGTATAAAAGACTAACCAAAGAAATCGTCATAAAAATTCACATACGTGCAACTTATTCAAAATCATTCGCATCTTATATATAAACACCAATGATATGAAAAAGCTATCTTATTTCTTCACCCTACTGCTATCTATCTGCCTTTTATCCGGATGTTCGGATGATAATAATGAAGACTGCGGATGCGATGATGTTTCCGGTATTTCCGGAAAATGGAAACTGGAAAAAGGTGAATACCCTTTTGTCGGAAGTTCGGAAAATTACACGAAATACAATATTACAATAGAAATTAAATCCGACAAGACTCTTATAGTACACGAATATAAGTCCATTGAAAATTTGTATTTTTTTGAACCGAACGAATACTCCATAATAAAGGAAAATGACTATTTTGTTTCAGTTCACGGATACAATTCTTACTGGATATACACTAAAAATGGAAAACTCTTCTTTGATTTATCACAATTAGATGGACCCAGATACACATTTTCCTGTGTGAAAGACTAATGCTATAAAAGTTCATCTGCATGCAACTTATTTAAAATCATTTGTAATCTTCTGTTTCAGCACTTATAAAACAAATAAAAATGAATTTTGCCAAAGAAACCGCCATCAACTCAAGAGCCGGCTAACCCAGATAGATGGATTGCCGGCTCTTTTATTTCTTAGAAATTATCTAAAAATCGTTTTTCAAATTAACCGACGCTGATATTTCTGACGACGTCTTTTCCAAATGATTTGTTCACTAACTCGCGGTTACGGGGACGATAGGTGCCTTCTTCCATTTCACGTAAAACGACGTTTGTAAACAGACGGAACATCTTCTGCTCCTGACTTTCGTCTTTGTAGAACGTATCCCATGCATACTGATAAAGCTCCTCCAAACGTTCGGCCGACATATGTTTCGGGTGAAATACCACCTGCCCGGCATTATAATGATTCCAGTCAAAATCAAAAATACGTCCCTGACGTAAGTAATCATCATACCCTTTTGTATGAGGAAACGGAGTCATCACTGTAAATTCCGCAAGATCAAGGTCAATCTCCAAAAGAAAATCAATTAAACGCTTGATATCATCTTCTGTCTGATTATCAATTCCCAGAAGAATAGTGCCTTCAACTCCGATACCATAATCATGGTAACGTTTAACACGCTCCTTGATATAATTTGACGTATCATAGACTGCCTGATAAACATACCATGCACCCGCCTGCGCTGCAAGATCAAGTATCTTGGGATCATCTTCGATAGTATGACTTATCCATTTTTTCTTAAAAGGAATCATCTCACGGAAAAGCTCCTTCTCCCATTCTTTGTTCTGCGCCAATGAATTATCGACAACAAATAAACGGTTATTATCAATCGTGGCAAGATCTTCTATCACCTTATCCATCGGACGGGGGCGGAACACACGACCTCCGAGATAAGATACCGCACAAGGATAGCAACTGAAACGACAGCCACGTGAAGCATGGAACAAATCAACCATTTGCACCCCTTTGTGGTTGTATAATTCACGTTTATATAAATCACGGCGTGCAGGACCGACATCTTCAATAGAAGGCTGCTGTGCCATATAGTTATATACTTTTTTCAACTTCCCGTTTCTCCAGTCGCTAAGAACTTCTTCCATACGCCCTTCCGACTCACCAAGAAAAACGGCATCCGCATGTTCCATGGTCTCTTCGGCATGCAGCATGGCAGAAATACCGCCAAACATAACCTGCTTTCCCCGTCTGCGGTATTCATCGGCAATGGCCCAGCCACGTTTTACCTGCGTACTCAACATCATTGAGATCGCTACCAAATCACACTCCTCATCAAAATTAAGCTCTTCTACATTTTCGTCAGTAAAAGATACATCTACATATTCAGGAAGCGTTGCTGCAAACACCACCGGCCCATGAGGGGGTAAATTAAAAGTGGTCTGTCCCGGCAGTTTATTCCATTTCGGATAAATTAATTTAATCTTCATGTATCAAAAATTTACGCAAAGATAGTGCAAGCCGAAGGCAATACAAAATAAATCTCATTTATTTTGTATTATCCTCCTACGGAAAGCGACACATTGATTAACCAGACAAAGAATGTTGCCGAAATGCAGCCTGTTTAAAATATAATACAACAATTTTCATATACGGTTCGAGACCAACTCCTTAAAAAATGCCTCACGATAAACATTACCGATCGGAACAATGTGTGTTTTTATATACAAGTCATTATTGTCAAACGAATCAATATATTTGGTATTGACAATGAAAGACTTGTTAACCCTGATAAAGATTCTTCCGGGAAGTTTTTCATGAATATTCTTCAGATTCATTTTGGTTATAATACGTTCTTTTTCCATATGGATAATCACATAGTCTTTCAGTCCTTCTATGAACAGAATCTGAGCAAATTCTATTTTAAAAAACCTTCGTTCGGATTTTACGAGAATAAACTCCGCATCAATCTCCCCGATATCTTCTTTTTTGCCGGTCTTCAGCAATGATTGATAAATTACAGCTTTGTTCACGGCTTTACAAAAACGCTCCAGCTTGATTGGTTTTACCAGGTAATCAATCGCTTCGATTTCATAGCTATCCAGCGCATATTCAGTAAATGCCGTTGTAAAAATAACCAGTGTATCAGGTGGCAATGAGCGGGCAAAATCCAACCCGTTTATATGAGGCATTTGAATATCCAGAAATACCAGATCTACCGGATGGTCGATCATAAAAGCAGAAGCCGCTTCGGCACTTTTAAATGACCCCAACCAGACAGGAGAGCCATTCCGCCGTATCAACACCTCGATAGCCTCTCTTGCCAAAGGTTCGTCATCAACTATTATACAATTCATTTTTTATATTATTCAAAATTACAATTTAGTCTCCATTAAAAAACAACGTAAGTTTAACAATGTATTTTGTTTTTTCATCGTTAATTTCCAACACATGTCCGTCCGGATATAATAACGCCAAACGCCGCTTTATATTTTGCAGGCCAATTCCCCCGGCCTTCTTCCGCACAGCGTTTTCTACCGGTTTGGAATTCTCGCAACAAAAATCCAGCTTATTTCCTTTTATATTGAAATAAAGCCTTACATGCGACGTCTGTTTGCTGTCATTATTATGCTTTACTGCATTCTCTACAAATGGAATAAACAAAAGCGGAGGTACCCAAATCCCCTCCATATTTCCTCTTTCTTCAATCACAAATTCAAAAGAATCCCGACGTATTTTCTCCAGATTCAAATAATCAGCCAGAAAACGTATATCAAACGAAAGCAGTACTTTTTCTTTATAAGATTCGTTTAACTGATATCGTAACATTGTCTCCAGCTTGTACAATATTAACCTGGACTCGTCTTTATTCTTCCAGATCAACACATTCGCATTATTCAGCATATTCAGAAGAAAATGAGGATTAATCTGATTTTTTAGCATGTTTAATTCCGACCGGAGGGTTGCCGACTCCAGTTCGTTAATGCGCCGATTGCTTTTTATCCAATGTCTTAAAAGCATAACAGAAGATGTTCCGGTAACCAGAAAACCAAGAGAGATCAAGGAGGATATAAAATTCAGGAACACAAAAGCCCTCATCTCTTTCTGTATTTCTTCTGTAGGAGAAACAATATAATACTGCATACATGCCAATATCACCAACAAGAAAAAAGATAAGATCAAAATACGCACGAAATAAGCGATAGGCCTGTTCCTTAACAGATAGCGCGGAACAAAAACGAAGACATTTATCCCGATAAGGCAGAACACTACTCCAAAATACAGAATCCACTCCATCACTTCATAATGCAACACATCAATATGATGGATATTATTCAAAACCATGCTGACCGTTATGATTGTAAATGCGACTATTGATATGATATATCTCGCTATCCTATATTTAGAACTCAACAGAAACTCCTGAAACATATTATTTCCGGATAGATCCATATTCAATCTCTTATTTGCAAATAAATAAAATAAACAGGACTTGTCTCCTCATGTTCTATCCGCAGCACATGTTTCCCACAATATAAATGATCCAGACGTTGCTTAATTTGTATCAAATCAGAAGATGATAATAAACCGGCATCCTTACAATCACAACGAAACGACACAAGATTCTCTTCCGAACAGAAATACAGGTGCATTTGAAAGTATCCTTTTCCATCCCTGAAACTTTTCACTGCACTCTGCACCAATGGTATAAACAATAAAGGAGGTATAAACAGGTGATTAGTATCTCCGTCAGCCCTTATTTCAAAATCCATTTTATCATGATGTAACTTTTCCACCTGCAGATAGGTTGTAATAAATCGTATTTCAGCGCTTAACAACACTTTTTCCCGGTTACAATCATATAGCTGGTAACGCAAAATATCGCTGAGTTCCATCAGCAGATCCGAAGCTTTTTCCTGATTTTCAGGGGCAAGGTCGCCGATCTTATTCAAAACGGAAAACTGAAATTGCGGATTAACCTGTTCTTTCATCTTATCGACTTCCGTTTGCACATGTATTTTTTCCAGTTGATAAACCTTCTGATCATTCATCAGCCAGTGCTTCAGTATTACTGTAACACCGGTCCCCAATATCGCTATATAGTCAACCAAATAAGACGCAGCAAACTCCAATAACAGCGGACTACCTTGTGTTTTATAATATGAATAAGCACCCGGCTGCACATCGTATAGCTTAAAAACCAGAGATTCAAAGCCAAAATGAATCAATGCAAAAAGAAGAATTGTTATGGAAAAAATGACGAAATAAGAGGCATATCTTCCTCTCAAAAATAGCTTCGGAATAAGAATATAAATATTAAAATATCCTTCAATGAGATAACTCAACAAAATAAACATCATGAAAAGGTATATTCTGGCTCCTAACAAAGAATTATATTCTATAAAACCCATATATACCTGGTTAAGCGATATAAATAAAACGGCGAGGATAAGCAGAGCGTATCTGCCTATCCTGTAGCCTGAACTACGGCTCATCAATAATTTATATAAAAATGAGTCGTGCTTTATATCCGCATATTGTATGCTGTTCACCGGTTAAAAAATAAAATGCGTTCCTACCGAAAAGCCTATATACAGTTGTTGCAATTTGTCGTCTTCGAACTTTTTCCAAATATGATTACTCGGGAACATCCCCTTATTATCCAAATTATCAGTATCCAGGAATACAATACTCGGGCCTGCAAAAACTTCCCATTTCGGCAGTATTTTAAAAGCAGGCATGATTGAAAAACTATAATGCGAAGTCGTTTCTTTCGATGTAAAGGTAACCATATTACCTTTCAGCTCGTTGTTAATACGAAAGCGTGAAGAAATCGGAATATGAGCTCCAAAACCAGCCTCCGTCATAAATTTATTATCAGACAATTCATGGCAAAAACCGATACCGACAATACCATATAAGATACGTCCCCCCGAACGAAACGAAAGCATTGTGGTCCCTACTTCATTATATGTCACCCCAAGACTCATTTCTCCACCGTTTTTAATAATATTCACCAGTCCGAACGGATAATCATTATCATCCGCAATATTAAGTAATGTTCCAAACTGAAAGCCGTTTACGCTTTTCGCTATATTCACAAGGCCGCCTATCTGGAAACCGTTTACTTCTTGGGCAGCGTTCACAAGACCTGCTATTTGAAAGCCGTTCACATTCTTTGCCCTGTTTATCAATCCGGAAAACTGGAAACCATTTAACTCATCCGAGAGATTCATCAAACCACCTATCTGGATGCCATTCGCATATTTTGCCTTATTTATCAGTCCGGAAAACTGGAATCCGTTCATATCACCCATAGCAATACTACCCAGCCCACCCATCTGAATACCGTCCGTTTGATTAGACATGTTAGCCAATCCGGAAAACTGAAGACCCTGAAAATCGCTCGTTTTATTCAGCAAGCCCGATATCATAATCCCACTCCCATTATTGCCGGCGATAGTACCCAATCCGGAAAGATGAAATCCGCTGAGATCCTCCTTGACATACATCCCCAAGCCACTGAATGAAAATTTTGTGACATTTTTCGATACTCCGGCCAGGATATTGAAAGATACCGCATTTGTATATTCCGGAGCTCTCACTCCCTGCGTGCTAAGAGGCGGAAAGAAACTTAACTGAAATGCGGATTTCTCATCATCAGTTTGAGCAAAAACAATGGCAATCTGTAAATATGCCAACAACAATGTCAATGTTATTTTTTTCATCATAATAAATTATTCGTTTATTTTTCCGGCACAAAGATATTCAATATTAAGAGTACTCATTTAAAAAGTATACAAACCCCGGTATTTCGTAGACAAATATGTATATTTTCTCCTGCAAACAGGGTAAAAACAAGCTTTCATGCACACATATTCCGGTTAGTCGTAACCGTCGATAATTAAAATCGCATCACCCGGAAACAGGCAATGCGATTCATATCTCGATTCTATCAGGCGATAGTATTACAAATTCTCTTTTACCTTCTTAATTAGAACTGCATATTCCTCATCCGGCAAATAAACATTCTGAGGGTTCATTTCAAACGTGCTGCCATAAGAAGGGCCGTCTTCATATTTAGGAACCAGGTGAAAATGCAAATGCGCCAACTTATCGGAATAAGCTCCGTAATTAATCTTTTTCGGATTAAACGCAAGACTCATTGCTTTGGCAACTTTTGCCACATCTTTCATAAAGGCGTTTCTCTCCTCATCGGAAAGTTCAAACAATTCATTTACATGATCTTTATAAGCAACCAGGCAACGTCCCCTGTAAGTTTGTTCCTTAAAAAGGAATACGGTTGACACATCCAGTTTTGCAATCTCAATCATTAAATTATATAACTGTTCATTCTCCTGACAATAAAAACAATCTGCTGCTTTCATAGATAATCGGTATTAAGTGTTTATAAATAATTCTGATGCGAATATAAACATTTTTTCGGAATAAGAAAATTTATCCGGATTACTGTTTTCGTTTGCGGTTGGAATAATAAGAGACGGAAATCGTGATGATAAAAAACAGGATTGAGGCGGATACATAAGGGACAACATCAAAGAAACCGGCATCGCGGACAAAAATATCATTGAAACCGTTTAGTCCCCAGTTCAATGGTGAAATATGGCTGATGATCTGCATGAAGCGGGGCATAATAAATGTCGGTACCCAGACACCACCGATAGCTGCCAGGATAACGACAGATACGGCTCCGAACACACTTGCCTGCTGATTTGTACGGGCAACACTTCCGATTGCCAGACCATAACCAATTGCTGCTAAAGAGGATGATAACGACATCGCAAGCAGGGCCGGTATACTATGACCAAGTTTCAACGCAGGCAATCCAAGCAACGGTATCATATACATGCCGGTAAGAATGATCAATGTCAGCTGCAACAAACAAACGCACAGATATATACCGACCTTGCTTAAGACGTATGAATGAAATGAACAGGGCATTGTCATCAAACGGTTGAAACAGCCGATTTCACGTTCGCGTATCATATTACCGGCCAGTGATATAACAATAAAAAAGATAGCAAACATTCCCCATGCAGGCACATTATGCTGGGTGGAGTTGGGAATGATTTTCGCTTTATCCGATTGTGCATACGACTCATCTATCGTGATCAATCCACCGGTATCGATATTCAGATTTACAGGCATAGGTATAAGACGGTTTACCTGCCGTGTGATTTCACTCAAAAGAAGCTGGTTTTGTACAACCAGCGCATTTTCATGCATAGCGCGTATCAGCGAAGTCCGAAAAGATTCTTTTGCCGTAGGATCGACAAGTAGCTTTATTTCAAGCGGATGTTGTGAAGTCATAACACTTCTTTCTTCTTCACCGTTAAACGCACGCTCCACACCTTGTCGCACCTTGTCACGCAGACTCGCTGTAGCATTTTCCGGTATGATAACGCCAATCAGGAAATTTCCTTGTGAGACAGCCTCTTCTAACTCTTTGGCAGAAAGAACCCGCCCGTTTACTTCAGTCGACACCTCAAATATATTGCTGGCAAGTATCTGGTTGCTGACCATATTTCCCAACGAATCCTTATCATTATTAAGCAAGTATAAGGGGATGCGTGTTTCATTTACCGAGCGAAATGTACTATCCTGAAGATACGTCATCATCAACACTAATGCCCACGGCATCATAAATAGCAGTACGACACCCCAGAAGTCACGTATAAGCAGCAGAAAATCTTTATAAAGCAGGTTTACAAAATTCTTCATCTTTACACCTCCGGATTTATTGCAACGTTTTTTTGATGAATAGCTCTTCGAGGAAAGATACGGAAGCGTCACAAATTAATTCATTGGGAACGCCTTCGCAGACAACCCGTCCGTGATTAACCAATGCGACATGCGAACACAATTGTTCCGCCTCTTTCATATCGTGCGAGGTATATAATATCGTCATTCCATTATCATGCAGGTATTTCAGATTTTCGACAATCATCTGGCGCGAATGTACATCGACACCAACCGTCGGTTCATCTAAGAATAACAAAGCCGGCTTGTGCAGCAATGCTGCAATAAGATTAACCTGACGTTTCATTCCACCGGATAGATAACCCGATTTTTTCCGACGGTGCGACATTAATCCAAAATCACGAAGGTATGTTTCAATGCGTTCATTCAATTGATCCCTCCGAAGTCCGTACATTCCACCGAAAAAATGAAGATTTTCATCCACCGTCAATTCGGGATACAACGCAATGTCTTGTGGAACAACACCAATAAGCGGCCTGATATGTGGCATCTGATGACGCACTTCAAATCCGTGAATGATCACCTGTCCGCTATCATACGAGCGTAATCCGCATAATATAGAAATTGTCGTGGTCTTACCTGCGCCATTCGGCCCCAGCAATCCAAAAAACATACCTTTTCCGACCTGCAATGTCAACCCATCTACCGAAGGGTGTGAAGCTCCGTGGTATGTTTTATGCAAGTTCTGAATGTCGATCACCGGATTTTCCATCTTGTTGTTTTACAATCGCTATTACGCATTAAAAACTTAAGGTATCACTTTTTTTGATTATCCTTTATTACTTTTTCCAGTTCGGTAAAAAACAATTCTTCTTGTTTGCCGATAGCCTTCAATCGGTCTCCGATCGTCTGATAATCTACATCTTCCGACGAGCGGTTTTTATAAATGCGACCGGCCTCCGAAGCAAAAATTCGCCACTGGTCGCCGATATCTGTCAGCCGTTGCGAAAAATCGTTCAACTCGCTAATCCCGGTAATTCCCGACGCTTCCTGTAAGAATGCTGCGTAAAGAAAACGAAATCCGGCACCACCCGTTCCGATCTCTTCCATCATACGGACAAGCTGTGCCAGATGCAAAGCGGCCTTTTTCTCTCCGTATATCTTTGGAAATTTAGGAATTTTGTTACCAAGGTGTTTAAAACCATTCACACCCACAAAAGGCATAGGCCCCGGCTCGTGAATCATTCGATAACAGTTTTTAAGAATGGCTTTCCGCACTAATTGATCCATATCAGGTTCCTTTTTAGGCAGGGATTTTATCCAGTACAGCTTTCCTAACGGTGGATAAGTACCTTTCGAAAAACGGGCGCGTAATAAATCGCGCGATGAAATCGTCACCTTCTCTGTTGCGAGAGGGTCACTAAGCAGGTAATTATCATTTTCCTTACCGATAATACAAATATTATGAGCATTAAAATGAAACCTGTACTCTATCGGCATATAAGGCAGAAAATACATACCAACCACACTTCCGGTCGGGATTCCTTTTTCTAAAAGACTATCTAATTTTTTAACGGCATTCTTCTTATTAAAGAATATCGTTTTGTGAATTTTAAACCCAAGCAAACGTGTTACACGGGCAAAAATAACCCCCGGCAAGGGACGGAAAGAAGTCACAGGAAATCCAGCCAATTTGATAAACGGCAGATGTACAAAATAGAGCGAAGCGGACAATCCGAATATCAATGGTTCGGAATAATCATATCCGTAAAAACGCAACAAATTGGCTGTCACCCCATCCTCACAATGCGCAGCCGTCCCGTGTTCAAAAGCTATTTCCATTCATCCACACGTTTTAGTTCTTCGATCGAAATGCGCAATGCTTCCGCATATTTCTGCAGTGTCCCGTCATCTAATTTCATAAATTCATCATATTTCAGATGCTTCCGGATTTTTCTTTTAGGGATATCCGAATAGGAGGATAACATACCGATTTCCTGCAATGATTTTTTCATGTGATAGGCCAACGGACTAACCTCCTTTGCCAGAACCTGCCTGCGTATCTCTTCGCACTGCTCACGGATATCATCCCAAACAGCGCCCAGCGCATCATTCTTTACGCTCCATCCGTCACTGATGACCGGCATATAATTACCGTTTTCATCGACAGCATACATAACATCACGGACTACCTTATCTTTAAAATATTGTAAGTCCTGTGGAACATCTTCTTTCTTCATATGTAGAACAACCCTTATTTAATAATTCCTAACAACTCATGAAACCCAACATCAGGCAATCGAGTCGTATTCAAAAAAAAAGAAAGCATTTCAACAAACCGTCAGCAATGCATACGCATAAGAAAAACGAGCGCTTTCGGGTACCATCAGGAGGATCCTGTCACCTTTCTTCGCACGTCCCGAACGATTCAACGCTTCCAGCATCGCAAACGGCGAAACCGCCGCTACATTTCCGATTTCCGGAAGATTTATAAACCATTTCTCCTTTGGTATACCAAAACCTAAAATCGCCAGCTCATCTTCAACCTTCTGCTCAAAATACATCGATGAAAGATGTGGCATAAACCAGTCCACGGAAGCAGGATCAAAATTCCGTTTAGCAACAATCTCCCGTAAAAAGCGACCGCCAAGTTTTATGATATATTCTTCTAACAGTTTTGTATCCTGCTTCAAAGAAAAAAGTGAGCGGCTAAGCCATTCCGCCTCCGGAAACTGCGCCCATCCCACAAGCTCTCCTTTATCATTCTTATCGCCTCCGGCATACATACATGTTTTGATCTCATTGGCAAAAGAGGTCAGTTCTATCCATTCTATCCGGTAAGACAAAGCATTTTCCGCCGGTTTATTCTGCAACAACAAAGCTACACTTCCGTCAGACAGCATCCAACGCAAAAATTCCTTTTCAAACACCAATATTGGCCTCTGACTCAATTGGTTGATTAATTCCGATTCTTTTTCGAAATAACGCGCCATCATCCATGCCGAAAGACGCTCGGATGCTACACATACCGCATTTTCCGAATCGCCCGTCAATGTCGAAAAATAAGCATATTTCAACGCCTGCATTCCGGTACAACACGATCCGGCGAACGAAACAACCTCCGTGTGCCTGCTGCCATTCAACTCACCGTGCACCATTACGCCGTGCGACGGCATCACCTGTTCCGGCGAAGCTGTTCCGCATGCAAGTAAATCAATCTTATCTAATGTCAGTTGTTCATCCATCAGTCCGTTAACCGCATTCGCAGCCATCCGGACATTGGTATGCGTCACTTCTCCTGACTTATTTAGTGCATAATAACGGCTTTTGATTCCGTTTTTCCCAAGAACCAACCGCTTGGCAAGCAAGGATTTTTCATTAACCAATCCGATATACTGTTCCATTTCATCATTTCCGACGGGTTCATTCGGAAAAAATGCCGAAAAGCGGTTTATATAAACAGAGTTATTCATAATAATATGTATTCAATTAAGTTCATAACACATCTCCTGCTTAGCCCGGCGCAACGAAGCCCGGCGCAACGGATAAGTCAGAAAGAAAAAAATCATTCCTATCGGAGATACGGCATATAACACGAAAAACAAATAAGCACAAAAAACGCGCAGATACGGTTCCCGTTTCGGGTCATTATAAGTGCCTTTCCGAATGATAAATCTCGCCCAATGCCCCCACAATCTGTAACCGTTCTTTTCTATAAAATAAACGGTTGATAAAAATGTTACCGCATTGTTATCCATCAGTTTTTCCTGTATTCCGGAATAATCATTCTGTTCCAGTGCATCTTTGATAATATGACCGTAAACCGCCGCATGATCTACTTCCGAAGGCGAAACACCCGCGGCAGGCAAAAAACGTGTCGCCTCCCTCTTATTATAAAAAAGCCAACGGACAATTGTTATCACGCTGACCAAATTCGGTGCCTTATCCTGCAGGGAAATAAAACCGACATAATTGGCACCGATCTCACGGAGGTATTCACGCGTCTTTTCCTGCGTCATCACCCACATATTCCGGCACCCCATAACCACAATGACATCACGCCCTTTCAAATACTTCCGGAGATCCTCCGACTGGAAAAACGAATGAAGGGGTATAGACCATGATAAATACCAGCTTTGTCCGGCAATAAAAACAAGATCCGCATCCTCTACATCACTCAGATCAATCGGCTTCAACCTACACGGAATACCCAAGCGTGATTCGGGAAAAGCCTGAAAAAAACCCATGGCCGACCACGGAAACGGGTACGGTTCCTCCGGTACGATTTCCTTACGTACAACCTCGTAGCCTGTCTGCACAAGTGGCTCACAGACTTTCTCCGCTATACGAAGAGCCTGCCCTGTTTGGGTGTAATAAAATAAAACTATTTTCTTTTGTTTTCCCTTCATCCCACAATATTGATAATCAAAATAAGTGCTTTTCATCTTTTGACAAAAAGGCAAAAAATTGGTTGCAAAGGTAAGTATTTTTTCATTAAAAAGTCATGGTAAATCATTAATTATGGTGTACATTTGCGTCAGTCTATGCAGGTAAAAGATTTTATTAAGCCTTTCTGGGTTACGATTATATTTATTGTCACGCTGACTTTCGGACAAGTTATCGCTGATCTTGTTTTGCCTAACTATATGGCAGACATTGTAGACAAAGGGATTGCGAAAGGTGACATTTCCTTTATTTTCCATTCCGGGCTCATGATGCTTATCATTGCTCTCGGAGGAATAATTTGTGCCGTCAGCGCCGGCTATCTGGCATCACGGACGGCTTTAGGCGTCAGTCGTAATCTGCGTCAGGCATTATTTAAACATATTTCGGAATTCTCTCTGCCTGAATTCGACCGGATCGGTACTTCTTCGCTAATAACACGAACGACAAACGACGTACAACAAATTCAACAAACAACCTTCCTGTTTTTGCGGATGATGATGCGCGCTCCGTTGATGTGCATCGGAGGAATTATGATGGCGGTACGCAAAGACGGCGACTTATCCCTGCTATTATTAGCATTCTTACCTGTTGTCGTCGGATTGGTTTTTCTGATTATGAAAAAAGCGATCCCGTTATTCCGTGCTGTTCAGCGAAAAATCGACCGGCTAAACCTTGTCCTTCGTGAGACATTGGTCGGCATTCGTGTCATCAGAGCATTCAGCCGGATTGGATTCGAAAAAAAGAGATTTGCAGAGGCAAACGATGATTTGACCGATACGTCCATACAAGCCAACAGGATCATGGCGATTCTGAACCCAAGTATGAATTTCTTCATGAATCTTCTGACAATTGTGATCGTATACGTTGCTTCATTCCGCATCCAGAAAAACGATTTAATGATAGGTGATATGATGGCTTTCATCCAATATGCAATGCAGATTTTCATGTCGATGATGATGATTACCATGTTATTTGTCATGTTACCGAGAGCTTTTGCTTCGGCTGAAAGAATCCGGGAAGTGTTCCATCTTCGCGAACATATAAAAGATCCTGTTTCACCCGTAAAACCCAATCCGGACCAAAAAGGCTCACTTCGTTTCAATCAGGTGTCTTTCCGGTTTGAACACGCCGAAAATTGTGTTGTACACAAAGTATCTTTTTCCGCCAATCCGGGAGAAACTGTCGCTATCATAGGCGGAACCGGTTCCGGCAAAACATCTCTGTTAAATCTTATTCCACGTTATTATGATGTAGAAGAAGGAAGTATCGAAATCGACGGGGTTGATATCCGCCGAATGAAACAATCGGATTTAAGAGACATTATCGGATTAGTGCCTCAGAAAACAACCATATTTTCCGGAACGATTAACGAAAACATCCGGATTGGAAAACAGGACGCAACGGAAGAAGAAATCATTCATGCCTGCCGGATAGCGCAAGCCGATGAATTTATTCAGCATCTTCAGGATAAATACGAGACGGATATCGCACAGGGAGGTTCCAATCTTTCCGGCGGACAAAAGCAACGCCTGGCTATTGCCCGTGCCATTGTCCGTAAACCCCAGATCTACTTATTCGATGACAGTTTTTCCGCATTGGATTTCAAGACCGATGCTAAAGTAAGAGAGGCGTTAGGCCAGGAAACCAAGGACGCGACCGTTATCATTGTTGCTCAAAGGATAAGCAGCATCATCCATGCCGACAAAATTCTGGTAATGGATAACGGAAGCATTGTCGGAGAAGGCACACATCAGGAATTATTAAAAACAAACGAAATATATAAGGAAATAGCGGCATCGCAATTATCAGAAGAAGAACTGAGCTGAAAATGGCAAAAACAGAAAATACAGCAAGTAAAATGAGACCGGCAGGAGGTGGCGGAAGAGGCCCTATCGTTCCGGTAACCGAGAAATCAAAAGATTTCAAAGGTACACTCATAAAGCTACTGAGCTTCATGAAGCCTTTTTACGGAAGCCTGACAATCGTTTTTATTTTTGCTGTTTCAAGTACCGTTTTCAGCATATTCGGCCCGAAAATATTAGGTAACGCTATCGATATTTTGTTCGACGGAACGCTCAATACAATCGGAGGTAATACCCCCAAAGGGATTGATTATCCGGCATTGATTAAAATCCTGCTTTTATTGTCGGGCATTTATCTGTTGAGCGCTTTGTTCAGTTATACTCAGGAATATATGATGGCAGGCATCTCGCAACGTATCATCCGGAAAATGAGAACGGATGTCAACTATAAACTTCACCGCCTGCCGCTCAACTTCTATGATACCAAAACACATGGCGAAATCCTCAGCCGCGTAACTAACGACATCGACACGATAGCAAGCACGTTGCAACAAAGCCTTGTTCAGGTAATTACCTCCGCATTTACGTTAATCGGAATCACGACAATCATGCTTGTTATAAGCCCGTTAATGAGCTTGATCACATTCGTCTCGCTACCTCTCAGTTTCCTGATAACGAAGTTAATCACATCAAAATCGCAAAAACACTTTACCGGACAAGCACGTGAACTTGGAAACCTAAACGGACAAGTGGAAGAAATGTTCGGCGGACACATGGTTGTCAAAGCATTCAATTATGAAGCAAAATCGGTCGGGGATTTTCAAAAAATAAACGACAGACTATATTGCCACGGGTGGAAAGCTCAGTTTATCACCTCGGTGATTTTTCCGATCCTCAACTTTGTAGGCAACCTTTCCTTTGTCGCTATCTGTGTCCTGGGAGGATACCTGACAGCCAACGGACGAATTACACTGGGATCTATTCAGGCATTCATTACCTATTCCAAACAGTTCAATCAGCCGATACAACAAATCTCACAAATCATAAACATTCTACAGGCCACTTTGGCCGCGGCAGAGCGCGTCTTCGAAATACTCGAGGCCGAAGAACAGGTACACGATCCCGAAAATCCCGTTGTTGTAGAAAACCCGAAAGGAAAAGTTGACTTCGATCGTATCTCATTTCGCTATAAACCCGACAAACCTCTCATTGAAGATATCTCCATACATGTCAAATCTGGACAGCTCGTTGCGATTGTCGGAGAAACAGGAGCCGGAAAAACGACGCTTGTCAACCTGTTGATGCGTTTTTACGAAGTAGATAAAGGCGCTATTTATGTTGACGATGTAGATATCAGCACCATGCGCCGCAAAGATCTGCATCACCTCATCGGTATGGTTTTGCAGGACACCTGGCTGTTCAAAGGAACCATTCGCGAGAATATTGCATTCGGAAAACGTGGTGCAACCGATGAAGAAGTCGTCAGAGCGGCTAAATTAGCTTATGCCGATGGCTTTATCCGTACGCTGTCCGACAGTTACGACACGGAAATAAACGAGGAAGCAAGTAATATTTCACAAGGACAAAAACAGCTTCTGACTATCGCAAGGGCGCTGATTGTCCAACCTCAGATCATGATATTAGACGAAGCCACTTCGTCGGTCGATACCCGTACGGAAGTCCTGATACAAAAAGCCATGAAACGCATCATGGATGGCCACACCAGCTTCGTCATCGCCCATCGCCTCTCCACCATCAAAGACGCGGATAACATTTTAGTCATGAAAGACGGTAATATCATCGAACAAGGTACCCACGCCCAACTCCTCCAAAAAGGCACCTATTACCACGACCTCTATTACAGCCAATTCTCGAAAGAGTTTTCATGAATCAGCATTCATCATTCATTTGTCAACGAAATCAAATCTTTCAAATCTTTATCGCTCATATTTCCAATCCACGATTCACCGGTCGCAACGGTCAGACTGGCAAGTTCTTTCTTGGTTTGCATCATGGCGTCTATTTTTTCTTCCAACGTATTTTTCATGATAAAGCGATAAACCATCACATTATTCTTTTGTCCGATACGGAAAGCGCGGTCCGTCGCCTGCGCTTCAACGGCCGGATTCCACCAAAGATCAAAATGGATAACGTTGGCAGCGGCCGTCAGGTTTAATCCTGTTCCGCCAGCCTTTAGACTAAGTATAAATGTATCGGCATCAGGTCGACTTTGGAAATCTTCCACCATTTGGTCACGCTCCTTGCGTTGACATCCGCCATGCAGAAACAATGCCTTCTTATTGTAATGCTCATAGATAATATTTGTCAGCATGGAACCCATTTCAGCATACTGTGAAAAAATCAGCACCTTTTCTCCGGATTCGTAAATATTATCAAGCAATTGCAACAGCATCTCCGTTTTTCCGGAAAGAGAAGCTGTAAAATCGTCCTTTTTCAAATATTGTGACGGATGATTACAAATTTGTTTCAAAGCGCTCAACAATTTCAACATAAGCCCCTGACGCTCCAGCCCATCGGCTTCCTCTACACGTACAAGATTTTTCTCTACTGTCTGATTATACAGCGATATTTGCTCCGGCGATAAAGCGCAATACCGGTTATTTTCAATCTTATCAGGTAAATCGCTGATGACCTTTTTGTCTGTCTTTTCACGTCGCAAAAGGAAGGGCTGTGTTACCTTCTTAAAACTGTCAAGCTTCTTCCTGTCTTTGTTCAACTCAATCGGCTTAGCAAAATATTCGGTAAAAAACGTCAGATTTCCCAGATATCCGGCATTGGAAAAATCAAAAATGCTCCAATATTCCGACAAACGATTTTCAACCGGTGTTCCGCTCATAGCAATCCGCACTTTTGCCTTTATCTGCTTAATCGCCTTCGTTTGAGCCGTTTCGTTATTTTTTATATTTTGCGCTTCATCAATAACGACCGTATACCATTCCTGTTTTTTTAACAAATCCACATCGCTACGCGCCATCCCATACGAAGTAACGACAACATCCTGCTTTCTAATCACTTTCGCATCAAATTTGCGATTCGGGCCATAATAGATAAAAACATTCAAATCCGGTGCGAAACGTTGTATCTCTTTTTCCCAGTTACTCAACAACGTCGTCGGCACAATTACCAATGCAGGCTTATCTTTCAGATATCCATCGTGTTTAAATTTCAACAAAGTAGTAATTACCTGAAGCGTCTTCCCTAACCCCATGTCGTCGGCCAGCAAAGAGCCGAAACCCAGACGGGCGTTTTTATACATCCAACTATATCCGCGCAATTGATATGGGCGAAGTTCAGCATGCAGATTTTTCGGCACCGGAACATCTTCCACTTTCAGCAATTTATCGATTTCTTTCTGCACGTCTGCGTCAACTTCAATTTTAGCGCCGTTGTATTCGCCGCTTAATGCCGATTGCAAGAGTTTCAGGGAGTTAATATCACGGGATGATGACAAGGCCTTTATCACTTTCTTGATTTCATCTTCAGTCATCAGCGCATAACCATCTTTTATACGCACCAACTTACCGGCGTTTTGCGCCAATTTGCGAAACTCTTCTTCTGTTATCAAATGCTCACCTAAAGCCACACGCCAATCAAAATCGAGCAATTCATCGAGCGACAAAAACGACCGGAGTTTGTTGCTTTTCACAAACAGGGAAACCTGCGGCTTCAAAATTTGCTGCAATGATTTGGGCAACAATATTTTAATTCCAAAAAGCGACAATACCGGCAATGTTTTTTGCAAAACATCGGCCACTGTATGATTATCAAAACTAACAATTGTATTTCCTCTTGATTTTATAATCTCCTCTAACTCCGGCATATATTCCGTAAGCATTGTCAGATCTTTGAGTAGTTCAAACTGATTTTCCGACTGTGAACTGTCTGACAAAAAATGCATCAACTCCACAGGCGCCTCAAAAGATTTGTTTTGATCTTCAACCAGCACACGACAGTTGAATGTGGTATTATCCCATAAATCATAGCATTCATCAATCGCCAAAATAGGAGCAACTACCTTTCGTGCAATGTTAAAACGATTCAGCCAGACTTGTATGGAATTTGGAATCTCTTTCTCTGTAAAATCACTAAAAAACTGCGTTTGCGGCAAAAAGAAAAGACTTGCAACTTTTTCATTATGTGAAACCGCGCTTATGTTTCCAAGGTTGGATTTCGGCAACTCGTCCGATTTAAAATAATAATCAAGAAAAAAAGAGCAGAGCGTCTTCAAATTTTCGTCGTCAGGAAGCGACTTGTACATAATGTTTCCGGTCCTCCCGATCACACTCAACAGACAAAAATTCGCCGGAACTATTTTCATCAACAAATCAAAAATAGCCTTCACCTCCTTATCCATCAATGCAGGCGACCAACGGATCCGCAAACTACCATCCGTATTTTCGACCAACTGCGGCAAAACAGCTCCCTGTTTCAACAGCCGCATACAAAAATGAAATACATAATAGAGCGCCACAAAATCTGAGGAATAGTTATGAATATGCTTAGATGAAGTCTTACGCAATACTCGGCAGAGTTCCGCGAGTGTAATATTTCGGGACCCGCTTTCGGTATACGCATATTGGACAAAAGCATATCCGCCGGCATTGAAGATAACAGATATCTTGCTGTTCCAAATGTCTTTAAAAGATGAAATATCAAACGAATCTTTTTCCTCCAGCTTTGCGAATTCTTTCTTTTTCGTCCGATAATAGGTTGAAAGCAATTTATGGAAATCACCGTTAAAGAAAAGCGCCTTCGCTGGAAATAACGAGACAATCTGCTGCGACAAATCCGGAATTGCGGAAAAATCAAGACTATTCATCACCTCTTCATCTGCCACAAAAGCCTTCGCTTTCTTCCGAACCGGAACTGCTATTTTTGAAAAATTCAAAATCGGCTGTTTTTCCTCTGCCCGAAAATGCTGCTCCACATCTTTCAACTGCTCCAAAATATCAAATCCGTGCAGTTTGAACACCAGAAACGGATTTTTATCAATCTCATTCGCAATGATATAGATAACCGCAGCAAGATGCTTACAGGGCACGGCCCAATCCGGACACGAGCAATTCAGTTTGATATCCTGCCAACTCGACGGAAAAATCTTGATTCCGTTTTTCTCCGCAATTTCCATCAATTCCTGCGGCAATTCCCGATTCAGCAACTTCGCCAATACCAACGGATTATCTTTCACCTCCTTCATGAACACCGCAATCTGCTCCTCATAGTAAGGCGGCACAACAATATTTACCTTATAAGGCGTTTTCCGAGTACCTTGCACCTTTGCTTCTACCTGATTTCCTTTGATTTTGATAGACGTCACCGCCCCCTTATTCGCGTATGATTTTCCGCGCGGAAGACGATTCGAAAAGTCAATCCGATCCAATGCTCCCAGCCACTGTTTTCCCCACCATGTATTGCCAAATGATATTGCCATGTATTTTGATTTTTCACTTATTTACTCATAAAGAATCCAAACTCGTCCCATGAAAAAGACAAGCGCTATTCTACGGCAAAGATAAAACACTGTCTCAAATTATTAATGAGAACAACCGAAAATCATATTATTTATGTTCGTAGTATCGGAATAAATACGCCAAGACCCCAGCCTGTTTATTCATGGAAAAACGCGTCTATATCGAAACCTTCCATGTAGTATATTTTCCATTCATTATTTTCTTTGATCGCTTTCATTTTATATTCAAAACCATCACCCCATGTCCACGAGAATGTCGCAAGATTATTTTCAATACGGAGATCCTGAATTGTAAGAATTTGCCAATAATCATCCGGCGAATCCTGACAATTACACCATGGACTCACATCGTTCCCGTACGGAGGAAGATCGCCGACAAGCCATTCTATCTCCTTACTTTTTAAGCGTTCATCAATGTCCAACGTAATCTGACGATAGTTATCCAGAAACCCTTCTGCAAAAAAACCGGATTGCCGGAGTTCTTCCAGCCGTTTATAAAGCTTTTCCATATCCACCCCGACATAACACCGCCCATCCGAATCTGTAACCGGATCAAAATCAAGCCCTACAGACTGATTTTCAATCCATTCATAAACATCTCTCACCAATTCATGTATCTGAGATTTATCATCAGGCAACGCATCCTGATTCGCAACCGCAAGCCCATCGACTAAAGCCTGATAACCACTGAACATCAACAACCCAAGTCCCAAAAACACCAATTTAAAATAACTCATAAAAGATCCTCTCCCTTGTCGAATTTAATGACAACATTTATAAATAATTCCCGCTCGCTATACGATTCCTATTTCAAAATCGTAATAATCAATCACGAACTACTATAAAGACGATTTTCACCTCTCTATTCCATAAAATACACGAAAAGTAATTCACATTAAACTTCATACCTCAAATTCCCTTGAACTGAAGCGCAATTTTCGGCGAGGGCACGGGTGTCGGAGTTTGGTTCGACGACGGTTATCCGGAGTTTTTTCTTTACTAAGGACAGTAGTAAGGCATATTCGCCATAGCCGGTGTTTTGGATGGTTACTTCACCTTCGTCGGGCATGGCGGCAATTTCAACGGTGTAGTTATTGTGTTTTTTCAAATTTCGGCGGACGGCACGTTCGATGGCAGGGCCTTTGTATATGTAGTTTTTAAGAACTAAGTCGGCATAATAATCAGGAGTTTCAACCTCTTTGCTCAGTTTTTTGTATTCGGCCTGATAGTAATGGCGTACATCGATTGAGCGTGGAGAATAATCCTTATGAAAACGTTCGTCATCGGGGGTTATTCTCGGCATTACCTGAATGTGGATTTGGCCTTTGCGAAGCATGAACTCTTCCTTTGGTAGCACATGCCCTACTCCATGTATCATCACAGGAATGATATCTAATTTCAATTGTTCGGCTAAATAAAACGCACCGCGATGAAAACGTCTGATTGAACAGTCAGACGAACGTGTTCCTTCAGGAAATATAACAATCGAATAACCTCGATTAATCGCATCCTGCAACTGGTCTATCGCGTTTTCTATTCCGTTGGAAACAGGATAGAAATCGGCATATTTTATCAATCTTCCATAAAACGGGGAATTCCATACCCAATCGTTTGTCAGGATGATCAATTTCGGTGTCAGCATCATAATGCACATCAGATCGAGGTGCGCCTGATGGTTGCAGATGATAACAGCCGGTTTATCAAACGTTTCTCCGGACAAGTTCCGAAATGTCGTTTTCACCTGCGGAATACGATAAATGACAAAATGGGCGATCCGGTGTAATAGTCTATGGTATTTGCGCTTCTTCTCTTCCGTTGTCCGCCCGAATGTAAACATCATCCATCCGGCAATCGTTATGATCGTGCTCATTATCAGGAAAAATGAAAATGAATAAATCGTGCATAACAGATTTTTCAATGTCACGGGCATCAGACGTTTTTTACCCTTTTTCATCGTCAGCAGGTGGAATAGCAGCGACGGGAAAATATACGCCATAATCACTACCGAAAGCATTCCCACAATCGTGACTTCAGCAAGCGAACGCAGCGCAGGATGTTTCGCGAATATCAACATGCCCATTCCGATAAACATAATCAATGCCGACAACGCAATACTTTTTTTATAGGAAGCCAGCATCTTACGGCGGTATGTATATTCATACATCAATCCTTCGGTCATAAATATCGTGTAATCGTCTCCCTGACCGAATATAAATGTCGCCAGAATGATATTTACAATATTAAAACGGATATCGAAAATACTCATCATCCCAAGTATCCATATCCAGCTGAGAGCCAGTGGCAAAAATGCGATAAGGCTTAATTCGATACGGCCTAATGAGAAAATCAGGAATGCGAAAACAATAATTCCGCAGACATAAAGCACATAGTTGAAATCGTCGGACAAGGAAGAAATCATACGGCGTGTGATAGAACCGGCATCGAATGCGATTGATGAGGAAGCATAGCTATTCAGTTTTTCTTCCAATTCCTGCACTCTGGATGCATCTGTATAAAGCATGTTGACAACTACTGCGTTATCGCCTTTTTCGATGATATAGTTTTTGGCGAGTGTCTCTCTTATCGGATTAAAGTGAGACAAATCAACCACGTCCCATTTTCGGCTGACCATCTCTTCGAACGTTTGGAACGCGTCCTCCCGGAAACCAATCTTGCGCGACTCCTCCTGAAGGAAGGTCATTACACTGTCACTGCGTGTACTCCAGAATTCTTCCCATCGCTTTATCCGTTCTGCCTGACAAACGCGCGACGGAAAAAAGACGCCCACACCGCCTATTCTGTAAATTTCGCCATTGTCAACCAACGATTGCAATTGATGCACCTGACTTTCATTTGCTTCCAAGGCCGCTTCCAGATCTTTGCCTTCAGTGACATAATACATCACATGCTGATTTTTATTCAGCAAACCCATCATCTTTTCAAAAGATTTTTTTTGTGATGCCGTCATGTAGTTGATTTTCTGCATATTCGTTTCAAAACCCGAATTGCCACTGAAAAAACTAAAAAATATTGTCAGCAAAATAACGGAAAGTACCAACCAACGGTTTTTCTCGAAAGGACGGGCGATAAATCTACCTAACAAGGATTTATCCTCTACGGAAATATTTTCCGGTTGCTTTTTCCCGCGTGAAGCCAGGAAGTGCGGCAGAAAAAAGAGAACGAAAAGGATTGTTCCGATAAGCAAAAGCGATGCAAACAAGCCAAGGTCGCGCATTGCATCAGAACCAATAAAAACAAGGCTCATAAACGCACCTACAGTTGTTATATTGCCAATTGTCAACGGCTCGATTATATCTTTAATTACGATCCGCGAATCCGGTACATGGTTGTAATGCTGCATAAAATGAAGCGGGTAGTTGATCGCTATACCGAACATAATGGAGCTTATGCCGACCGCTATAATCGACACATCTCCGCTGATAATATTCAACATGGCGAGTGCAAACAGTCCTCCGAAAAGAACCGATGTAAATATCAACAGAATTTTGCGTCCGCTACGAAACGAATAGATAAGCAAGGCAAACATGATTATTACGGCAAGCGTCATAGAAAACATCGTATCTTTCTGTATCTGACGGGCATTCGTAAGCCCAATCTCCGACGCCCCGAAGCTATCAAATGTGATGTTAGCGAATTCTTTTTCAGTTTCGGTAATAAACGAATTCAGAGAATCCAGGAATATCGCATTCGCTCCTGTTTCACTCGCGGGAATGGCGCAATCTATAAACATAACAGCCTGATTTTCCCCATTGAACAGATGGTCATCGTATAACTGAAACTGGTCGCCCACCCTGAAACTCTGCAACTTGCGCATCAAACCGCCCGTCATTTGCAGGGGATCATACAGGAAATTATTCCGTACAATCATTCCTGCCGAAGAGGTCAGTACGTTTTTATCGATTAGCAACTGACGGGCTATAGCTTCACGCGAAAGCAGTGTGTCCATTCGGCCGTAATCGTCTTCACCCAGAAAATACGGCATATTATCAATGACAAACGAAGATATCGTCAACATCTCTGTTGGGTTGATACTATAAAATATACTTTTTATATACGACGCATCCATCCGTGACTGTAAGCGTTCGGCCAAGGCATCGATTGCGGCAGTTTGAGCGTCTATCGCATCTCTTGAGGGTTCAGTTGGCATAATCGCTTGGCCACCGGACACGGAATCCCGTTCACCGGTCGATTGCATATCGAAATCTCCTGTTTCCGGTATTTTGAAGTTACAATAGACCGTGATCGTATTGGAAGATGCAACGTATTGATAAGCGTTATTGATGCGTTCATTCTCTTTATTTTCAGGGAGAAAACGTGAAATATCTTCCTTAAAACGAATATGATAGGCGGACAATGCCAATAAAACAACAAACAGCGACAAAAGCGTGAATAGTAACCCTCTACGCTGCGAAAAAAAATCATATACCGAAAGAAAAAACTTTGTCATGATTTTTTCTTTTTGGCAAATAAACGACGGAGAAACATAGACGGATAGCCGTAAATGATCGCTAATAAAGTGAACAGTGTATTCAATACGCTGATACGGAAGAAATCCCTGCCCGGACGGAAATGTGTCACACGCTCACCTTCGGGCGGATAATAGACGCGTGTCGGAACAGGAACAATTTCAATGCCCTTCCATGCCGAACGTACAAGCATCTCAAGTTCTGCTTCGTAACGCGAAGATACGGAACGCAGACCTTTCATCGCCGACAACGGATAAAGCCGGAAGCCATTTTGTGTGTCGTTAAGCCGGTACGCTGTCTGAACGCTAAACCAAAAATTTGAAAATTTATTAGCAAAGCTATTTTTTGCGGGCATATCGCCCTCAGTTGTTCGTTGCCCAAGAAGAAGCGCTTCAGGATACCGCTCCGCATAATCGACAAAGCGTTCAATCTCCGACGCAAAATGTTGTCCGTCGGAATCAATTGTTACAGCGCCTCTATAACCGAGTTCCTCAGCGCAGTTAAAGCCACTTTTCAATGCATACCCCTTTCCTTTGTTCGGCAAGTAGGATACGACTTCGACCTTACCGGCAAAATCCTTCAGGATTTCAGTTGTATTATCAGTCGAGCCATCGTTTACCACAATGATGGAAGATGTGTATTGAAGGATATCGTTCAATACATCCGGAAGTGTTTTCTGATTATTATAAGTCGGCACAACTACACATAAACGCAATGCTTCCATCCGCGACTGCAAAATTTGCAGTTGCCCTTGTGATTGTCTGTTTTGTGTAGTTTCCTCCGGTCGCACCACGTATTTAATCTTTTATATTTTCCAGGATAAGGCTCGATTTTGAATATATTATATTATCATTATTCAGAACAGCTGATACGAATATACGATCATCCTCCTGTTTCGTATAAGTTAACTGCACTGATATTTCGGGAGATTCCAAAGGATTAATGACCTGAAGGAACTTCATATTTTTTACAGCGGCGGTGAAAAAAGCCATTCCGAAATAATCCGAGGAAAGCTCTTTTATCATCTGCACGATACAAGCTCCCGGCATAACCGGATTTCCGGCAAAATGCGCCAGAAAAATGGGATGCGAAGCATTCAGACCCAGACGGTACGTCCGCCCGTTGTCCATATCCGCAACCTCTTTTATCGTAAAAAATTCTCCCTTTAGCATTTACAATATCACTTTATCAGGGTCTATCTCGACCATTCTCCTTAATTCATATTGCAGATTATGGCGATTATTCATCAACAAAACAGAACCATCCGGTTCCACCAGTATTTGCTTTTTCTTGTAATTGACCACAAGATTTCCATCCTGTTCAAAACGTTCCAGTTTCTTTTGGAAAGAAGCCTTTGGATTATCCACATTGAAAAGGTAATACAAATCAGCTGCAACCGTCTTTTTGATATACCATTTATCCATCATTGAAATAACGTTGAGCAATTCGCATTTTTCGTCGGTCACAATAAAATCAAACGCTTTCGCGCCCATTTCATTCATCAGTGTACCGCGCCATTCGTCACCGTTTTTCTTCAGGATACAAATACCCGTAATACTGTTGTCCGGCGTTTTCAAAACTACCCGATAACTGTTTTTCAAACTGTCGGAACGAAAATCCGGTGTCCAGACAACAGATTCCGTCGGTCTGGCCGCAGTCGTACGCTTAACGGTTGGCGTTACCGAAGAACAACTAACGATAAACACAAATAGCGAACAAAACAAAAAGTTTTTCAAGATCTGTAAAGGCAAGAATGTTTTCATTTTGTGAATATATCGTCATTAATTGTTGCATTTACCTGAACATTTTTCAAGGTAAGGGTGGTCTTATCACCACTTTTTTCAACCAACTCGACCGAACGGATGCGGTTATCTGATTTTCCAATATATAACTGCACTGAAGAAAACATGTCCTTTATTTCTTTTTTCTTGGGAGTAAGAACAATTTTATAATCATCACTTCCCACCATGAATTGGGTATCAAAATCAGGCGAATTAACCAAACCGCTCCCGCTGACACCACCAACCATCACTTTGCTTATCTCACCGAACATTTTACTTGAACTAACCGGCACTTTGTTTGTTTTGTCGCCCGACGTCATACGCACGTTTTGCCCGTCCATTGAGAATACGTATTGATAAGGCTTTGTATATTCCCAACGTATCTTATTTGTTTTTTTATAAAACATCCTGCCTTCGGATGTTACTTTATCATCCATGAAAGACAACTCCTTTACCTGAATAAAATCACCCTGCATTGTATTCATATTACCTGCAGCCTGCGTAATCTTATCTACAATTTCCTTCTTTTGCGCTTCCGTAGCATTCTGATACTGTGCCGGTAATGAAACCGAACACAACAGCAAACCTATTAATAAAACCAGATTTTTTCTCATATCATGAATTTTAATCAATAAAAATATATATCCTATAAGACTATTTTATTCTCAACTAGTTTAATCCGGCGGTTCCGGGGGTTCGAATCCCCCTCCCTCCGCAATAAGCATTGATAGTCAATGAATTGAAAAGCAAACACCCAATTTTACACCCTAAAATGTAAAGTTGGGTGCTTTTGCGTTTAATCATCCCACATATTAGAATCAGGCCATTGTATTTTTTCATCCTGATTTTCATTTGAAACAGAGTGGTCTTTAGTTATATCCCCGGTAAGGGGATCATAATCGAAAGAATGCCTACCCTCATCATCGTAATCAGTATGATGCACAGTTCCTTTTGCTTCATCATACGTGTGATTGTTTCCACTTCCCATTATTTAACCTCCTATATGCCAACATTCATTTTTCTTGTATATTCTCTGTTGGCTTAAGAGAATATCACAAGTTCCAACTAAAATTCTACTGCTTATTGCTGATAAGTTGGTATGATAGCATTACTACTCCTCATTATACCAACAGTAATAATCATGCTCAAATGGGTCGCCTGTTGTAGCCATTGCCATTGCTCTACAGCCACCACATTTGTCTGCTTTTGAACATTTTCCACAAACTTTAATGTTATTTTCTCTATCTCGCATTTTTTGAAGAAACTCACTATTAAACCATATATCAAACCATGAGTCTTCTAATGTATTTCCTATGACTATTGGCAATCTTCTACAGGGCATAAAATTCCCACAGGCATCCAATGTTAAAGTTTTGAAACCAACAGGGCAAACCCCTTCATAACCTAATAATACCCATAAAGGTCTTTGACCTATTACAACAGTATTTACCTCTTCTTGTATCTGTTTGATACTTTCAAAACATTTTTTCAATTCCAATTTACTTACAGTTTCTTCTTGTGCTCCAGGTCCTATAGGAACTAAAGTGGAAAAATTTATTCGAGAGACACCAAGGCTATTCATGTATCTTATAAATCCGAGAATATCGTCTTTATTTCTTTTCATTATAACAAAGTGAACAGCAGTTTTAACCCCCGCTGTCATCAACTTGCCTAATGTGAAAATTGATTTGGCATAATTCCCATTTCCGCGTATTTCATCATGAACTTGTTCAAGCCCATCTACACTAATCTGAACTCCAATATTATACTTTAATAGAACCTCTATTAAATTTTCCGGAAAATCAACGCCATTTGATAAAATATACAAAGATATAAAAACCTCTCTTGTCTTTATATATTCAATCAATTCGAGTAATTGTTTAAATAAAGTTGGTTCTCCACCAGTCAAAGATATTTCACCTTGAAAATCCATTTTTTTTAGAAAATAGACATAATCATCTACAACTTTGAACATTTGCTTTAACGATAAGGGAGCTGTTGTTTCTTTCCAATCGTAACAGTGTTTACATCTTAGATTGCAACCATTTAGCAAATGCCATTGAATATGGAAAAAATCTTTTTTTTCATCATATATGTTATTTGCTATAATTCCATTTTTTAGTAGAAACTTATGTAATTTTTTATTTTCGGCTAATAGTAAGTCATCATCAAAATTGTGTTTTGATAGAATAGCACGGATTTTACCATCAAGTTGGAAAGCCTCTCCTGTTCTTTTGTTTAAGAAATATTCTCCTATATCAACAATATCTGAAGATAATTTATACATATTTTTGAATTTATGATTTATACCAATATATCTAACTTGTAGATGGCTGTAAAGCATCTACAAGTTAGATACGAAATTGAAAAAGAACAATAATGGTTACTGTGGGCCACTACAGCGACAACATGTACAAACACCACATTTCATAGTTCTTTTTTTTGCGATAGTCGAAATCTTCACTTTCTTCATATCAAAATCTCCTACGTTTTTTAACAATGCCTCCACTTATGGCTTTCGGCTTCTCCTATTCATTTTATCAATCTTTGCAGTATGGCTTTCTATCTGTCTATGGCTCTTGTAGTAGCTGGATAAGATCTACACACAATGTGTAACACGAATAACCTACGCTAAAAAGAGCCACTTACCGTCCACAAAAATACTAAATATTCATGAAACAACCCTCAATCACATCTTAAATCCCTTATTCCTATCTATTTTAGGCTTAATATTGAGCCTTGTCGCCTGTTTCATTCGTTGGTATTGTTCCCTGAACCAATCAAGGATATTCATTCCGTTGAGATTCAGGCGTAGCTTGTCCGGATTATCCGGCTCTTTCTCCATTTTTAGTTTCACATCCTCCGCCGTAAACTTCTGCTGATGTTCCGGTGAAAAGAAAGAAAACGTTTTCGCTGTCAGATTTCTACCCTCAAGCAACGCCTTGATGGAGTTAAAGGCAAGCCCCATTGTCTTGCAAAGGTCGGCTATCCTTAACTGTTCTTTCATCATCGGGAACAAATTGTGTATAAGGTTCAGTTCTTCCTGTGCTTGATATGGTTCGTATTCCTGCTTGGCTTTTTGCAGTCTGATTTCTATGGTTGCCAACTCCTCCTGTTTATCCCGCACATGCCTGTCCATATTCAGGAACTTATCCCTTGCTTCATCCTTTCTGTCGTACAAGTCCCTTGTTTTATGATAAACCTCCTGCCGCTCATGTTCCTGTTCCTGAATGATTTCTTTTAGGTCTTCGTTCTTGCCAACCAATTCCCTGTAATATTGCTGTGTACCAATGTGCCTTGCCTTTGAACCTTCTTTTCCACGCACCAAACCGAACTTACTCATTGCATGTGCATAAGTATTCTGCAGATGTGTAAACCTCTCCCTCGACATAATATCATCGGCACACAGGCGGGGAGCATTGATTTTCTTCTTTTTATATTTCCTTCCGGCTTTTTGCTGTTCCTGCTTGGCTTTTCTTCTTTCACCGGTAACAATCGGAACTACCGTTGCGTGAATGTGGGGTGTTTGTTCATCCAAATGCAGGACGGCGGAAACGACATTTTCGTTTCCCACCTCTTTACGCAACCAGTCGAGGCTGTCCCTGCACCAGTCATCCAACTTGCCCTCATCCTGGATGCACTGCATCTGTTCGGGACTTCCAGTCATCATCACCCGGATTGCCCGAACTTGATTGTGGCTAATCTTTCGGGCGATCTTCGCATGTTCAATCCGGTATTGGATTGCTTCGGTGCGATTTCTTACACCATCGGGAAACTCTATCAGTTCCTGATTCAAATGTGTGCGGTCTTTATCTGCATTGGCGGGATTGACCGTCCTCTCGATGTGGGAGCTTATCGGGGCATCGTTGCCCGCTCTCTTTTCCAAATGAAGTACTGCGAATTTTGCCATTACATGTTTTTGAATTACTTTTGAAGTTGAAAATTGATTGAGATTTTTTTCCATCCGACTTCCTTTTGGGGAAGTCTTCGGGGTGTCCAGAGGGGTGTAACCTCTTTGGCTTATTGGGGTATTTTTAGTGTAGATTTATCGGAGCGTGAAGAAAATCCCCTAATAAGCTATGGCGTTTTGTAAAACGTCCCGGTGGCATCGTCCGCCTACAACTTGAAACCTTTACGCACCTGCTTCTTTGGAAGCAGTTTTTTACCGCACAGGTAGTCGTTCAGGTCTTTGTATTCTCGATAGTGAATTGACCTATCCAATACATTAGCACCACATCTCTTTTGTATTTCCTGATAGGCGGAAACTCCGGCTTTATCATTGTCCAAGTAACAATACTTTTCTCTGTAACCACCTATAAAATCTATCGCTTTGGATAGATTGGCTACCGAATTGAGAATAACATAGTCCTGCATGCTTGAGATTGGCTTTTCGGGATTGCGTTTGTGTAGTAAGGTCAGATAAGAAAGGTAGTCCATAAATCCCTCGAAGATACAGCAGGTATCATTGCCTTTGGGGATGGTGGTAATGGTTTTGGGCGACAATCCGCCTTGAAAATATTCATTCCGCAATTCGTAACCGCCCCAATCGTTTGCAAATCCGATGCTGAAATAGGATTTGCCTTTGAACTCAAATTGGACTTCTTTACAGAGTTCTTGTGCGAACGGAAGATGGATTTGTCGCTTACTCAGATATTGGAGTAATGCAGGATTCTCCAACGGCTGAACCTGTATGTTCTCGAAAGTGGGTAGATTCTCCTGTGGGCGAAAAGAAAAAGAGGTCTGAATTTTAGGTGCTTCGCCTGAAATGAGATGAAGAGCTTGGGATACATCGCCAGTTCCATAGCGTTCCATGACGAATTGGATAATGTCCCCACCTTTGCCTATTCCAAAGTCGTACCATTCGTTGCGGGACAGATTAACCTTGAACGATGCTTCGGTTTCGTGCCTGAACGGTGAGTAGTACCACAAATTATTGCCCTGACATTTGCAGGGTGTTATCCCGATAGATTGTAGATAATCTGCAAGGGAAATGCTTTTTGCTTCTGCGATATTCATCATATACTGTATTTTATGAATTTGACTGATTGAAATATTTATATGTGCTATGTCTTTTTCTTTTCGCCAGCAACCTGTTTAGTCTGTCGGTTTAACCTAAACCAAACCTATATGCCTGAACGCTTAAACCGGTTTAAACTTCCTAAACCAGTTTAGTTTGGTTTATCATATATATACCCGGACTAAACTAATTCTACTTTAACAGATTAAAAAAACGAGCGCAAAAGTCAGGACAAACACATTCAATTATTTGGCATTCAAATGATTAATTAGTATATTTGCGGTATGGATAGAAAAGCAAACAAG
>JAITVS010000392.1 GCA_031285685.1 Tannerella sp. | reverse complement strand
GTTATGGCTTATGTCAACAACACTCCCCAGTTGGTGTTAATGGGAAATCCGGCTATTACCGGTTATAATCCGAACAATGGCGAAGAAATATGGCGCGTGGAATGCCTGACCGGAGAGGTTGGTTCAAGCGCATGTAGCTCCAATGGCATTATATTCGGTGCAAGTGAGTATTCTAAATTAGTCGCTATCAATGGAACAGACGGCAGTCTTTTATGGGAGAGCAGTGATTTTCTTCCGGAAGTATCCAGTCCGGTAGCCACAAAAGACAATATATACCTGGCAACCAGTTATGGTGTTGTGGCAGCTTTTGATACACAAACGGGCGCATTGCGTAAGGAACACGAACTGAATACTGAATTTTATTCTTCGCCTGTTATTGCCGAGGGTAAAATATATTTGTTCAGTAATGATGGGAAGATGCATATATTTTCGGCGAACAATGATTTTAATCTTATTAGTTCGTTTGATACGGGCGAAAAGACATTTGCAACGCCAGCCTTTACGGATGGTAAAATTGTAGTAAGAACAGAAAAAAGTATTTATTGTGTAACAAGTAATTAAGTTCAAGGTTAAAAAGGTTCAAAGTTCCGAGTTCCAAACCTGAAACTTTGAACTCAAAACGAAGTTAAGCTATGGCATGTAATTGTGAAAATAATATAGTCGAAACAAAAGAAGATGTAATAGCCAGGGTAGATGCGATTATTGACCGGATCGGTACATCGCGGCATATCATCATTCCGTTGTTACAGGCGCTACAGGAGGAATTCAGTTATCTCCCTTCAACAGCGATTGAAAGGGTTTACGAGCGGACGGAGATCGACCGGGCGCAACTGATCAGCGTCTCCACGTTCTACTCCCAGTTCCGGCATATCCCTTACGGGAAACACCTTATCAAGGTCTGTACCGGAACAGCTTGTCATGTAAAAGGGGCGGGAAACGTCTATGATTCTTTCCGGCGGGAACTGAAAATGGAAGAAGATAGCATCACAACTACCGACCAGCTTTTCTCTATCGAGAAAATTGCCTGTCTGGGTTGTTGTACATTGGCGCCGGTAGTTCAGATCGATGAAAAAATATACGGTCATGTGCTTCCCGGAAAGGTAAACGAGGTGATTGAAGATTTCCTGGCCCAACAGGAAAATGTAGAGACGCAACGCATCGCGTCCATTAAACGTCAGGTTGCCGGGGAAATACGTCTTGGGATGGGTTCCTGTTGTCAGGCAAGCGGTTCTTCCGATATATACGAGGAACTGAAAACGGCTTCGAACGAACTGGGTATAGACGTAAATATCAAACCGGTAGGTTGTGTCGGCGTATGCAATAAAGTGCCGTTGATTGACGTGGTACTCCCTGACGGGACAATTACCCGTTATCCCAAGGTGAAAGCCGCAGAAATAAAAGAGATCCTGCATCATCACTTTAAACCGGCAGGTTACCTGAAACGGCTGAAAAATAACTTACTCAATCATATTGATACATTCCATACCGATGTCACCTGGGATAATGTGATATGGCAAACCGAAAATGAGCGTACAAGGGTGATCGATAGTTTCTTATCGGGACAAAAACACATCTCTACCGAGGGGTATGGTTTTCTGGCTCCCTTAAATATCGACGAATACATCGCTCACGGTGGTTTTGATGCATTGACGAATACGCTTGCTTCTTTTACCCGTCAGGAAGTGATTCAAACGATATTAACCAGTGGCATTCGCGGACGTGGCGGTGGTGGTTTCCCAACCGGAAAGAAATGGGAGATTGTTGCCGGTTCTGACAAAAAAGAAAAGTATGTAATCTGTAATGGCGATGAGGGTGATCCCGGCGCTTTTATGGATCGTATGATGCTGGAGTCGTATCCATTTCGCGTGATAGAGGGAATGATTCTCGCAGGGTATGCCGTAGGAGCCACTAAAGGGTTATTTTATATCCGTGCCGAATATCCGCTGGCAGTTGTTCGTATCCGTACGGCGATCGAACTTTGCCGCGAACGGAACCTTATCGGTGAGAACATTGCCGGAAGCAATTTTTCGTTTGATGTTTCTATATTTGAGGGAGCCGGTGCTTTTGTTTGCGGGGAAGAGACAGCACTGATTGCATCGATAGAGGGGGAGCGTGGATTTCCGAAGCAACGTCCGCCTTATCCTGCCGTAGAGGGATTGAATAGTTGTCCTACATTGGTTAATAATGTGGAAACATTAAGCCAGATCCCCTACATTGTCCGGAATGGAGCCGGTTATTACAATCAGATTGGTACAGAGGGTAGCAAAGGAACAAAGGTTTTTGCCCTTGCCGGAAAAATCCGTCACGGGGGACTGATCGAAGTACCGATGGGTATCACTCTGAATCAGATTATTGAAGATATCGGAGGTGGTGTCGAAAAAGGAGAGAAACTGAAAGCCGTACAGATCGGAGGACCATCAGGCGGATGTATCCCGGCGCATTTGTGTGATGTGCAGGTCGATTTTGACGCCTTTAACCAAATGGGCGCTATGATGGGATCCGGTGGTTTGGTAGTATTGAGTGAGAGTGATTGTATGGTCGATGTCGCCCGTTACTTTTTGAGTTTTACCTGCGATCAGTCCTGCGGTAAATGTACATTCTGCCGGGTAGGTATCCGTAGAATGCTCGATATACTGGATAAAATATGCAGTGGTAATGCTGATATGACCGATATCGATAAACTGGAAGAACTGGCGCTGAATATAAAGAAATCGTCCCTTTGCGGATTAGGCAAAACAGCTCCTAATCCGGTACTTACCACATTGAAGTACTTCCGCAATGAGTACGAAGAACATGTAAACGGCATCTGCAAAACAGGGACTTGTAAAGATATGGTCAAGTATGTGGTCACAGATGATTGTGTCGGCTGCACCAAATGTGCTAAAGCCTGTCCGGTCGATGCAATTCCTTATACCCCGTATGAAATACATACAATTCATGTAAACAAATGCGTACAGTGCGGATTATGTATTGATGAATGCAGTTTCGATGCGATCAAAAAGGTTTCAAAATTAAGTACGGGATATAAACCCGAAACGAAAAAAATAACCGTATGAAACGAAACATTTATTAATTCAATATTCGAAGTTCAACATTTAAAATTTGGAATCTTGAATTTGAAATTTGGAATCTATATAAGTGAGTTCGTGTAAAAAAATAAAACATTATTGTATGAAATATTCATGTGAATTGCTATATGCCAAAGAGAATGAGAAAAGCTTTTCATTTTCAACTTTCAATTTTCAACTTTCAATTATTTTAATATTACTGATTTTACCCATATGTCATATGAAAGCACAGGAAAGACGGGAGAGTGTTATAACTTTCGACATTGACTTTGAATCTTTGGCAATCACACTGCTTTCCGAGGGACAAGGACTGGGTGAAACGGAATTATTAATCGGCACTACAGAAGAGATGTTGAAACGAACTGCCCCTGACGGCACATTTCCTATTGCCACGAATGTGTTTTTAGTGGAGATGGGAGGTAAGACCATCCTTTTTGATGCCGGGTACGGAAGTAAACTGTTTGATAATCTGGAAGCCTACAAAAAGACTGTTGCAGATGTCGATGTTATTATGTTGACGCATATGCATGGTGATCATATTGGCGGTCTTTTGCGTGATAATGAAAAAAGCTTTCCATCGGCAGAATTATACATTCCGAAGCCGGAATACGATTACTGGATGAGTGATGTGGCAATGCAGAAACAACCTGAAAGCCAGCGGGGTGGTTTTACCAACGCCCGCAATGTCATCAATGCCTATAAAGACAAACTGCATCTTTTTGTTCCCGGCGCGATCGATGGAACAGACGAGTTGCTTCCCGGTATCCGGAGTATTGCAGCTTACGGACATACGCCCGGACATACGGGATATATGTTGGAATCAAACGGATCGAAGATCTTCATCTGGGGCGACCTGACTCATGCGATAACTGTACAGATACCTTATCCGGAGGTAGCTATTACTTATGATCTCGACCCTGTAGAAGCCGCCAGGTCACGTCAGCAACTACTTAACTATCTGTTGGAAAATAAAATACGTATTGCCGGAATGCATATACAGTTTCCTGGTATCGGCAATGTAAGGAAGAATAAGGCTAACGGATACGATTTTATATTTATGTGCGATTGCGAGGGAAGATGACCAAATGCCGGAGGGCATTTGGATTCAAGATTTGAAATTCAAGATTCAATATTAATTCATGGAGCGATTTACAGCTCAATTGACTATAGTGAGAATCTTGAATCTGAAATCTTAAATATTGAATCTTAAATATTGAATCTGGAATTTTGAATATGAAAATAATAATAAACAACAAAGAAACAGAAGTCCTTGACGGTGAAACCATCCTTGAAGTTGCCCGGCGGGTAGGACATACAATACCATCCTTATGTTATGCCAAAGGAGCGAAACATAAATCATCTTGTATGGTCTGCGCCGTAAAAAATCAGCTAAACGGGCAAATCATACCCTCATGTACGACATATCCTACCGAGGGAATGACTATAGAAACAGACAGTGAAGAGGTGCGGAATATTCGTGTACTCTCCCTCGAACTGTTGTTAAGCGATCATCGTGCCGATTGTGAAGCGCCTTGTTCGATGGTATGCCCGAAAGACCTGGATGTAGAAGAAATGCTGGGATATTATGATGTCGGGCAATATGAGAGAGCTTATGAACTGATAGCCGGGGCTTTCCCTCTTCCCGAAATAGGATGCGATACATGCAAAGCGCCCTGTGAAAAAGCCTGTCGCCGGGGCACGATCGATATCGCTGTATCCATACGGGATATTATAAAAGAGATTGCCGGAATGCAATTGGATATGTCGCCGGAAAGGGAAAAGCAAAGCCATAAGATTGATAAAAATAAGTATCAATCCCGTTTGGGTCGGTTTACAGCCAATGAAAAAGAAAGATTAAAAACAACAATAACAACTACTTCCCGGTGCCTGCATTGCGCCTGCGCGGGAAGAAC
>JAITVS010000390.1 GCA_031285685.1 Tannerella sp. | reverse complement strand
GATGCTCCCCTATTTTATGATAGGACATAAGACTTATTACCGGGCAAATGATGTCCGCAAGTTTGTCCGTGAGCATATGGATTTCGGTACTTATCAGGAGTTTGAAAAGAAGCATCCGAAAAAGGATAGGGGCGAAAAGAGGGACGAAAAAGAGGAGTGATTTATCTCTTGAACCTCTGCCTTTTGCGCTTAGGCAGGTATAAATTCCGCTCTCTGTACTTAAAGCGGAATAGCACAAATGAAAGAGGCTGTTCTTTGTTCAACGCCTCTTATCCAACGCTTCGCATTCATCCGAAAAAACGCTGCTTTCGTGCAGCATGTATTCGACTGAATGAAGCAAGAGGGAACCGGACTTTGTCCTGTTCTTCCTCTTGCCCTGCGGGGCAAAGCCTTCGGCTTTAGTGCTTTAGGATAAAGCACAGTTATAACACCTGTCATAAGCGATTTTTGTTTACCGCTTATTATCAGGTAGTTGATACTTCAATTAGTCATAAAACAGTTATAACAAATGGGTAATCAACATAGAAAAACGGTATTTACCTCTATCGGGATAGATACGGAAGCCAATAAATTGATTGAGAAAATCTGCAAACGCTATTCGCTGAAAAAGAGTGAAGTCGTAAAACTGGCTTTCGGTTATATAGACAAAGCCCATATCAACCCCGCCGATGCTCCCGAATCGGTCAAATCGGAACTTGCCAAGATTAACAAACGGCAGGACGATGTTATACGCTTCATTCGCCGTTACGAAGAAGACCAGCTCAACCCGATGATACGCACAAGCCACTCAATAGCCGTCCGCTTCGATAGCACCGTGAAAGAACAGAAAGATTTGATAGCCTCGGAAATAAACATCTCACGGGAGTTGCAGGATAATGTTTTGAAAAAGATAAGCGAAACATTCAACCAACACGCAAATGTAATTAACAATCAAGCCAAACAAATAAATGACCTTACCCAAGTCATAAACTCATCATCGAAGAAACAGGAACGGAATAACAATAAACTCCTGAAATTGATTTCCCTTTATTCGGATTTGGCTACTTGCGGAGTAATGGACGGCAAGCGAAAAGAAAATCTAAAAATCGAAATTACCAATTTGATAAACGAGAAGTAAAAATAGCAACACCCAATGAATATAGATTTCCCGCCACCGTCCAAAGGCACATACAACAATGCAGGCAGTAGCCGAAGATTAGCAAACTACCTCGAACATGAAGATATGCAGCGTATGGAGCAGGGAATCTACACAGAGGGCTTTTTCAATCTGGCAAACGATAATATTTACAAATCGCAAGTCATAAAGGATATTGACGGAAATATCGGGCAGCTACTAAAAACCGATGCCAAGTTTTACGCTATCCATGTCAGCCCATCGGAAAAGGAACTCAAAACAATGGGAACAACAGAACAGGAGCAAGCCGAAGCCATGAAACGATACATCCGTGAAGTGGTTATTCCCGAATACGCCAAGAATTTCAACAAAGGACTGTCGGCAGAAAATATAAAGTTTTACGGCAAAATACATTTCGACAGGGACAGGTCGGGCAACGAACTGAACATGCACTGCCATTTGATTGTCAGCCGAAAAGACCAATCGAACAAAAGGAAGTTATCACCTCTTACCAACCACAAGAATACACAGAAAGGAACGGTCAAGGGCGGTTTTGATAGAAAGAACCTGTTCCAACAAGCGGAACAAGGTTTTGACAGGCTATTCGATTACGACAGGCAACTATCCGAAACCTTTGAGTATTGCAACACGATGAAGAACGGCAGCATTACCGACCAACTCAACATGCAGGAACGGGAAATTAGACAGGAACAAGCAACTATCCAAATACAAACCACTCCGCAACAGACGGTTTCCGTTGAAACAATCATTAAAGCGTCTTTCACCCGTTACGATGAAAATATAGTGCCTTCCCAAACTTCTGCTATCTTGCATACCAAGTTCCTATGTTTGAAATTGGAAACGACGGTTAGTCTGTAAAAAACATAAGCTATACCATTTAGTTAACTTTGTAATAGCGATATAACATTATTAACTTCAACAATATAGCTTATTATGAGATTACAAAGTAATGAATTAGATTTCAAAGGGCAAAACATTTATGTAGGAATTGACGTCCATTTGAAGAGTTGGTCAGTAGCGGTGTTATCTGCCCATTCCGTTTTGAAGAAATTCAGACAGAATCCGGATACCGGTGCATTACATTCGTTTTTGACGCGAACTTATCCCGGAGCGAACTATTGCTCAGTGTACGAGGCAGGGTTCTGCGGTTTTGGGATTCATCACAAGCTGGTATCGTTAGGGATTAACAACATCGTTGTCAATCCGGCAGACGTACCGACCATGAGTAAGGAGAAGTTGCGAAAGACCGACGCGGTTGATTGCAGCAAACTCGCCAGAGAGTTGCGTTCAGGCACATTGACAGGTATTTATGTTCCTAATGAAACAGTTCTGGAAATGCGTTCTTTGATACGGTTGAGAAAATTGATTGTAAAGGATACGACAAGGGAAAAGAACAGAATCAAGTCTCTGTTACGTTTTCATGGAATAGATATTCCTGAACAGTTCACCAGGCATTCTATTGGTAATTGGTCGAAACTTTTCTTGAAGTGGCTACGAGAAATCGAGTTATCTACCGAGTATGGTCGCAAAACATTGGATTTGCATATTGAACAATTGGTTCGTCTGCGGGCGATGAACTTGCAAGAGACTCGCACTATTCGTGCCATATCTCGAAAATCACCATTTGATGAAACGATCCGGCTGCTGACTTCTGTTCCGGGAATAGGTATCACCACAGCTATTTCATTATTGGTAGAGATTGATGATATACATCGGTTTTCAGGTTCGGGTCAGTTAGCTTCTTTCATCGGTTTGACGCCGATGTGCCACTCAAGTGGAGAAAAGTCAGCAGTGGGAGATATAACTGTTCGCAAACATGCTACGCTTCGTTGCCTTCTTATTGAAGCGGCTTGGGTAGCTATCAGGAAAGACCCTGCAATGACACTGGCTTTTGAAGGATTTCGTAAAAAAATGATCGCTCAAAAAGCAATTGTAAAGATTGCCCGCAAATTAGTGAACAGAATATTTTTCGTATTAAAACGTAAACAGGAGTATGTCCCTTGTATTGTCCAATAGCATACAATCCTATTTCGTAAACAGCTTTCTACAAGAGAGAAACCACTACATATTCTTTGCAGCTTTGAAGTCTGCTTAAACAAGTTTGTGACTCTCACCTATAATTAAACTGATAAAGGAACTTGCAGATCTCCCCGAAAGGTGCGAGTAGTCTGCTGTGGAAAGTTTGTTTACGATAGGATTTATGATTAGGTTTTCTTAGCCATATAGACGATGTCAGTAATACAAAAAAGGAGGCAGAATATCCACCTCCTAAAACTGCATTACTGCATACCGTCAGGGTACTTATTGCTGACAAGTTGCTCCTCAGCAGAGCTTGTTTCCTCTTAATACCCTGATGCAAAGATAGATTATTAAAGTTAATTATAAACAATAATCCGAGGTTTGCTTGGATTTTAAATGGAAAGCAGGTTTTTGTCCGGTTTGTCCGTCAGAAAGGACAAAATGTCGCGATTTGTCGCAGGGGTGTTAAGTGATTAATTTTTTGTGGTATTTTTTTATATGTATTCTTCGGTGTGTTTCGATTTATGGTCTTGAAGTTCCTTTAAGACCGCATCTGTATTGAAAGTTTCGACATTAGGAAGGTATTTGGATTTGAGGGGAGTAATGAAGCCTTTATCTATCCAAGCGGTTAGGGTTTGGCGGGAAATGCCAAGCATTTTTGCTAATTGGACACGGCTTATCAGTTGTTCGTCCTTGAAAGTTTCGATGGTATTTTTCTTGGCTGCAACATAGTATTGCAAATGTTTGATGGCTTTATCTACTTCTTTAATAGTGGCTTCATAGTTGTCTAAAACAGTTAGCTTTAAGGTTGTAAGGTCTTTACCGGAACAGGCGGGGTTGTTCCGAAGTTCTTCTAAAAGAGCGGGATAACATTCTAACTCTTTTAGGTTAATGGTTGTTTGCTTTCGGCGGGGCATGGGTTATATTTCTATTTTTCTGAACCGTTCATTCAGTTCCTTGATACGTTCGATTAGTTTATCAAAGGGCAAAGATTTTCCATATATCATATATTCCTGCATTATTTCATAGTCTTTTTTCCACGCATCAATAATCGATGCCGGTGGAACAAAATTAATTGTTTCCGGTGCGTGAGTAGAATAATCCACTTCTTTCATTGCAGTCAGAGTTCGGCGATGTTCAACTATTGCATTGTACAAATCAGTGTCATTCAACGCTTCTTTTGCAAAATCTGTATCCATCATCTTCTCTAAATCGTATATATGGCGCGTCATTCTATCTACTCGAATTTTATCCATTGGTTTCTGAAATTCCTCGTGCAATAAAAATGCTTTCTCCAAAAAAGTCCGTTGCGGAATGACTGTCGGAATATT
>JAITVS010000386.1 GCA_031285685.1 Tannerella sp. | reverse complement strand
CCGCTTCATCCAGCAGCATGGCGCCGGCAATCAACGCCGGAAAATCTATTTTGTGATATTCCTGATTGTCCGGCGAATATCGCCCTGCTCCATACATCATGCCGACATACAGGTAGTTGTCGTCTGCCGCCAACGAATAAACACTTCGCGGCATCTCTCCGGACTGAATGTCGACAGGACGGATTTCTTTTTTTTCCGCATTCAATATATACACACCTGTCTCTGCGCCAATCCATATTTTATCCTTGTATTTCAACAGGGCGCGAACGTTTTCTTTAAAGGTTGAATCCGGCCTTGCAAATTTACCATTTGTGAGGTCGAATGTAATAATGCCGGTTTCGCACCCTAAAAAGAGAGTTTGCTGATCTGCGATGCAGCAATGGATCAACTGGCGGGAAAGTGTATTTTCGGAAATATGATGATGTACATCATATCCGTCATAACTATAAAGCCCTCTCGTTGTTCCGAACCAAATCATTCCGGAAGCGTCTTGTGTGATACAACGAACCTGCAATGCTTTCGTCTTATTATCCAGATTATTGAATGCCAGATAACGTGCGGGAGGTGTAGAGGCTGAAAATCCTGATATATACCATAAAAGTCCGAATACTAAAAACGTGTATTTTCTCATTCCGAAAAAAATAAAGTAACATTTACAAATATAGCAGTTATACTCTCAAATCGAGACAATTTATCTTTAAAAAAGCGGCAATTGTCTATTTTGTGTCAGTAACTGTCCTAAATAGTCTTGCCATACGAAGTGTACGGGGCATATCTTTGCGCTGAACATTTTTTAATATTATACACCATGAAAAAACATTTTGAAAACGGTAAAAGCAAAAGTAAAATTTTTGAGCGATTGCATTATCCTAAATTATTCTTTTTAATAAGAAAAGTGAGCCTTGTTGGATTTTGTCTTCTTTGTGTAATCAATTGTTTTGCGCAGAACCTTAAAATTACGGGTTTGGTGGTAGATCATGAAGATGAGCCTGTTATTGGCGCTACCATAAAGATTGCAGGAACTTCACAGGGAACTGTTACTGATTTTGACGGCGCTTTTGGTTTGCAGGTCGAGAAAGGAAACATTCTTGAAGTATCTTATATCGGATATTCGTCAAAGAAAGTAACGGTAACCGGTTCGGAATACTACAAAATCATTCTGGATGAAGATACACAAGTGTTAAATGAAGTAATCGTAACAGGTTATGGCGCCGTTTCCAGAAAAAATCTGACGACTTCCATTGTCAAGGTGAAAGCGGATGAAATACCTAAAACCGCGACGAGTAACATGTCTCAGATGCTGATGGGACGCGCTGCAGGCTTGCAGGCGACAGTTGCGAGCGCCCAGCCCGGCGGTGGAGTCAATATTTCGATTCGCGGGGCAGGTGAACCGATCTATGTGGTGGACGGGATGGTGATGCCTGCATCTTCTTTGGAAGGGGGTAGCGGAGGTAGTACCACCGTCATGCCTTCGAGCGTTAATCGCTCCGGTTTAGCCGGTCTTAATCCTGAAGACATCGAGTCTATTGAAGTGTTGAAAGATGCATCGGCCTCTATCTATGGTATTGGTGCGGCCAATGGTGTCGTATTGATTACGACAAAGAAAGGAAAAGAAGGGAAGGTAAAAGTTACCTATGACGGAAGTTTTTCTTTTGTAAAAAACTACCCTTATCTGGATATGCTTGATGCCAAAGAATACATGACATATGTAAATGCGTTCGCAAAGGAGCAGTATATGTATAACAACAATATGGGTGTATACGGTTCAAATGCGTATGACAATGGCTTTTCCGATATATTCGGTAACGATGACATCGCGTCTGCTCAAACAACGAACTGGAAAGATATGGTGCTGAAAAACGGAAGTATATCCAGTCATAACATCACTTTACAAGGCGGAACCAATGCCTTAAGTTACTATTTGTCGGGGAATTTTTACCGGCAGGAAGGCACTGTGTCAAATTCGGAAATGGAACGTTATACTTTACGATCAAACATTGCTGCACAGATAACAAGCTTTCTGAAACTATCCACTGCAATTAATATCAATAAGAACGAAAATCAGAACGGTACGGTCGGCGGATCTACCAACGGCAGAGGAGAACAAGCCGCAGGTGCTTTGGCAACGGCGATGGTATATCCTACTTATCTTCCATTATATGATTCGGAGGGTAAATATACCATTTATCAGAATTACCCGAATGGCGTTGCGATGGCTGATATGCAGGATGAATCGGGAACCTCCGCTTATAATGTTAACTTTACCGTCGATCTCGACATCATTAAGTCGATGTTGACCGCAAAAATGCTGTTCGGATACAATAACGAAAATGCGGAACGCAGTGTGTATATACCTTCCGATATTTATTTTGATCAGATGTACAAATCACGAGGCAATCTGGGCCGTGCCGAGCGCTACAACAGCACTTTGGAAGCATTCCTGAATTTCAATAAAACATTCAGCGATAATTTCAGAATAGATGCCGTAGCCGGTATGGGGCGCTATATGAACAAATATACCGGAATGAATGTCAGTTATACGGATAATAACGATGTGCTGGGTAATGATAATATCGGGGCTGCATCCGGTACCTTTACCCCCGGCTCATACAGAAGTGAAGATGAGAAACGTTCGCAGTTTGCGCGCGCCAGTTTTGATTTTTTTGACAGATATGTTATTTCCGGAGCAATCCGGCGGGATGGTACGGATAAGTTCTTTAAAGATAAGAAATACGCGTGGTTCCCGTCCGTATCCGTAGCATGGAAAATTTTCAATGAAGAGTTTATAAAAGAACTTGACTTTATTAATCTGCTGAAATTGAGAGCCTCGTATGGCGTAACCGGAAATGATAATCTGGGAACTTCGTTATATGGCTCTTATGCGGCATTCGGTAATCATGTCATGTTCAGTAATAATTCCGTAAAGTATATTCCCTATTATCTGAAGAACAAAGATTATCCGGACGTAACGTGGGAAAAGACGGTGATGAAAAATATAGGACTGGATTTCTCTGTTCTGAAAGATCGAGTCAGCGGCAGCTTTGATTATTTCTGGAATGATATAACCGATATGCTGGGTACGGCCAATTCTGATGGTTTATCCATGTTTTCATCTTATCCGATTAACGGGGGGCATATCCGTCGTTATGGCTGGGATGCTACAATCAATACCGAAAATATAAAGACGAAATCCTTCAGATGGGCTTCCATATTGACCTTGTCACATTATAACTCTATCTGGAAAGAACGCATGCCGAATTATGATTATGCGGAATATCAACAACGAAAAGACGAACCGGTCAGGGCGTTGTATTTTTACCGCACCTCGGGAATTGTCAATGCGGACAAAAGCAATATGCCCTCTTATCAGCCGGAGAGTTATCAGAAGCCGGGTTCGCCGATTATTAAAGATCTGAATGGCGACGGACAAATTACGGTTGACGATGTTGATCTGGTCAATGTCGTTCCCGCACTGTATTGGGGATTTGGAAATACATTTAATTATAAAAACTGGGATCTGGATATCTTTATCTATTCACAACTGGGTTTAAAGAAATATAATTATACCTACTCATGGACAAGTGGAATAGGATTGGCTAATCAAAAGAGCAACCAGTCTGTCTATGTGAAAGATGTCTGGCATTCGGAATTGAATCCGGACGGCAAGCTTCCGGGTGTGGCGAATGAACGGTCTTCCGTCTCTCTGCCCGGAGGAGCCGGTACCGATATCGGCTATGAAGACGCTTCATTTCTTCGTGTTCGCAACATTACGCTTGGTTATAATTTCAATCATACGAATCTGGGGGTATTGGCAAAATATATCAGTAGCATAAAAATTTATGCGGATATTCAGAATCCGTTTACAATCACAGACTTTAAAGGATTTGACCCGGAAGTAAATACGGGTGGAGATTATAAATCAGGAAAAGCCGAATATCCTCAGACACGTACATTTTCGGCAGGAATTAAATTATCATTCTAATATTAAAAATTATACTTATGAAAAAGATATATTATTCAGTTTTTTTTGCAGCCCTGATACTATTCGCGGGATGCGAAAATGATTTTGACGCAAAAATTTACGGCTCTTTGTCGACCACCAATTTTCCTTCATCAGAAGCTGACTATGAAAGTTACATGATGGATTGTTACATTCCGTTTTCGGTCAATTGGACTTATCAATGGAGCGGCAGTTCCAACCAGCATAATTTTTATGTTACGGAAGGAGGCATATACAGAATGTTAGATACGACAACGGATTTATGTGCTCCGTGGACGATCGGTTCCTGGGGTGGCCCATGGATATATATGCCTCAGGGTCAGTTCGAAGATATGCAGTTCGCAACCCGGACAAGTACTGTATTACCCTCACACTTTGAGAAAGTACGCGATATTTCCCGCATGACACAAATCATCGGAACGTTGGAGAGTGCTACAGTGCTTTCCGAAGAAAAAAAGAAAGAATTCATAGGAGAAGCCCGGCTTCTGCGGGGCATGACCATGTATTATCTGATGCACTTTTATGGGCCGGTTCCTGTCATTCTGGATCCGGAGATGATTGGTAATCTGGAAGAAGAGAAAAAACTGGAGCGCCCTTCTTTAAGCGAGATGGTAGAGGCAATCACAGCCGATTTTGAATATGCCGTTGAAAATATGGCAGAAAAACAGGCGGAAAAAGGACGATATACGGCTGATTACGCACGCTTTTGCCTGATGCGGCATTATTTAAATGAAGGCGCCCATATGAATGGATATTATAAAAAAGCATATGACCTGTATTCCCGCTTTACCGGCGGTTATTCTTTATTTGTGACCGGAACGAATCCTTATGCCGATCAGTTTAAGATAGCCAATAAATTCAATAGTGAAATAATCATGGCTGTTTCATGTTCGGAAACGGCGACAGGCAGCGGGTCTTTGGGGAATTTCAATCCTTTCTCATGGTATCTGGTGCCGTGGGATGCGACGAAATACGATGACAAAGGAGAACCAACTCCGTTTGTTAATCAGGGAGGTGGCTGGAGTCAGTGTCTGAATGTCGATCCTCAGTTTTATGATACATTCGAAGAGGGTGACCTGCGCAAAGAGACAATTCTTACGTCTTACTACAGCAGTCTCCACAAAGGATGGGTGACACGGGACGATATAGGAGTCAAATGGGACGGATTTATCCTTAACAAATATCCGATTGAAACCGCGACGTCTTTCCAGGGAACAGACTTCCCATTAGCGCGTTGGGCCGATGTTTTATTGATGTATGCCGAAGCCGATGTCCGCTTAAATAACTCCGTGTCAGCTTCTGCTATTGATTGTGTCAATCAGGTACGCAGCCGCGCAGGTTTGGCAGGCCTGCCTGCTGAGGCAACGTCATCAGTCAGCGCTTTCATGGACGCACTGCTGACGGAAAGAGGCCATGAGCTCTTCTATGAAGGAGGACGGAAGGTCGATCTGATCAGATTCAATAAATATCATCCCATTATGACATCTTTTGGATATGAACCTACCAGCCAATACTTTCCATTGCCTAACTTTGCAGTCGAACAGGCGGAAGCCGCAGGGTATACATTGACACAATATTTTACAAGAGATGATTATGAAGGCCCCAAAAGGTAAAAAACAGACGAACTATTAAAATCATAAACCGAAAATGAAAAGTAACAATTACCGGATAAATAAATTATGCTGTATATTTGCCTGCATAATTTTTATAACAGGAGCGGGTTGCACTAAAAAGCCCCGGCCCTATTGCATCGGAGCGGATATCTCATTCGTACCTCAGAGAGAAGCTGCGGGTTTTACCTATACCGATGAAAACGGCAACACAAAAGATGTCTGTCAGATATTAGCCGATCATCATTTCAATATGATCCGTTTACGTATATTTGTCAACCCTGAAGCTGCAGGAGGATATGCTCCGGGTAAAGGATTCTGTGACCTGAAGCATACGATGGAAATGGCAAAACGAATCAAAAACGCGGGAATGGAGTTTGCATTAAATTTTCATTATAGCGATACATGGGCCGATCCCGACAAACAGTTTAAGCCTTCCGCCTGGAAAGATTTAACCGGAAAGGAGCTGGAAGACAAACTTTACCAGTATACAGCTGAAACTTTGAACGCATTAAAAGAAGCAGGTACAGCCCCTTCTGTTGTACAGATCGGCAATGAAATCAATCATGGTATGGTGTGGCCGGAAGGATATATCGATGACAATGCTACAGAAGAAAACTGGCAGGCTTTGATGGGTTTGTATCAGGCCGGCCAGAGAGCTGTGCGTGAGATTCTGCCGGGAGCTAAATTACAGGTTCATCTGGCATTGGGAGGCGAAAATCTGCTGTGCCGTGAGTTTCTGGACCGCATGCCGAAAACCGGCTCGGAGTTTGATATAATAGGTCTTTCCTACTATGAACAGTGGCATGAAACATATAATGATCTGAAAGCGAATATTTATGATCTGGCAGCGCGTTATAAAAAACCTGTTTGCGTGTGTGAGTATGGTACAAATAAAGAAAACATTCAATTAATTAATGATATTGTACGTGCAACGCCGGATGGTTTGGGATACGGCACAATGGCGTGGGAACCTCTTTCCGTACTTTTTGATAAAACGGGGAAAGCGGATAAGGAGATGTTTGATATTTATACTTCTTTGTACGGGCAATATCAGGATCCGGATCGTCAACCGGCTTTTGAAGCTCCTTATGTTCCTGCCGGATCTATAGAAAAGCCTGTTATCGGCGCGGATATCTCATGGGTACCTTATCAGGAAATGAAAGGAGCCCGATTTTCACAGAACGGTAAAGAACAGGATGTTCTGGAGATATTGAAAAACAACTATTTCAACTGGATCCGTTTACGTTTATTTGTTGATCCGTCAGCGGAAAATGGTTATTCCAAAGACGGGTATTGCGGACTGGAATCTACTTTAGCAATGGCCAGACGTATTAAATCATCCGGGATGAAATTTCTGCTGGACATACATTACAGTGACACCTGGGCCGATCCGGGAAAGCAATTTACGCCCGAATCGTGGAGTCAACTGAAAGGATCTGCGCTGGAAGGACAAGTTTATCGTTACACAAATGAAACCATCAAACGCTTTATGGATGAGGGGGTATGTCCGGATATGGTACAGGTAGGCAATGAAATCCATAATGGCATGTTGTGGCCGCAGGGAAAAATTGAGGATTCGTACGAACCGTTTGCGGTATTGCTTCGTTGTGCAAGCGCCGGTGTGCGTGCGGCCAATCCCGATATTAAAATCATGATACATATTGCATGTGGCGGACAGAATGAAAAGTCCATTAAGTTTTTTGATAAAATTATCAGCAGAGATGTGAAGTTCGATATTATCGGACAATCTTATTACCCGGAGCATCACGGTACACTGGAAGAACTGGAGTATAACCTGAATGATCTTGCCAATCGTTATCAAAAGCCTCTTATTGTAGTGGAATATCAGGAGCACAGGAGGGAAGTAAACGAAATTGTAGCTAATATACCCAATGGGCTCGGACTTGGTACCTTTATCTGGGAAGCAACTTCTCCAAGGTGGGGAAATCTGTTTGACAAGGATGGAAAAACTACTTCTCATATGGATATATATCCGGCATTTTGGGAAATGATCAGACAAAAAAATTAATAGATGAACATATGAAACGTAGCATGCAACTCACTGCTTTATACCAGAAGAATAAACGCGCGAAGTTCTATGTTTCCTTAGTTAAAAAAATAATAAATGTACACATGAAACAGAAATTTTTTATTTTATGCCTGGCTGTTTTGCCGGTGTCCGTGATGATGGCACAATCGGTTTTTCCGGAAGGAACGGCTGTATCGGAAACCGCATTATTTCAACGTGAGTATCCTCGCGTAGATAATCAGCATCGGGCTTATTTCAGAATACATGCTCCCCTGGCAGAGAAAGTTCAGGTGAACTGTTGCGGAATGGTTGAACTGGAAAAAAAAGAAGACGGATGGTGGTATGGAAAAACCAAACCTCTTCCGGTAGGTTTCCATTTTTATCATTTCCTGATTGACGGGGTAAAAGCGGCAGATACGGAAAGCCATACCTATTGCGGCAGTTTCGGCCGCTCAAGCGCGGTGGAAATACCGGAAGGAGAGGAAGGAAATTATTATCGTCCGCAGGAAGTTCCGCATGGACAAATCCGCTCGGTGGTATATTATTCCGATTACGAAAAACAATACCGGCGTTGTTTTGTTTATACTCCGGCAGAGTACGAAACATCTCCTCAGAAGCATTATCCCGTACTTTACCTTCAGCATGGTATGTGTGAGGATGAAACCGGATGGCCTAATCAGGGAAAGGCCAATTTTATACTGGATAATCTGATCGCAAGCGGACAATGCAAACCTATGCTTGTCGTAATGGATAACGGAAATTGCGGTATTCATTTCAAGGCGCCAAAGGGAGAAGATATAGAAAAAGCACGTGCAGCCTTTGGAGCAACATTTACTCCCATTCTGTTACAGGATGTCATTCCGCATATAGATAAGGAATTCCGGACGCTTTCAGATCGTGAAAATCGCGCTATGGCAGGTTTGTCATGGGGTGGATATCAAACCTTCCAGACCGTTCTGCCTAATTTGGATAAGTTTGCCTATTTAGGTGCATTTAGCGGCGCCCTTTTTCTTAAGGATGATGAAATCGAAAAAATTTACAACGGAGTATTTAAAGACAGCCGGACATTTAATAATCAGATTCATACGTTTTTCTTGGGAGTAGGCAGTGAGGAAAATTTCGGAACGAAGCAATTAAGTGAATCTTTTACCCGTCGCGGCATCCGGAATACATTTTATGAATCCCCCGGCACGGCACATGAATGGCTGACCTGGCGTCGTTGTCTGAAAGAATTCTTGCCGTTACTTTTTCAATAATATTATTTCCCTTTTTACAAATAAAAAATAACTATATGAAACATTTACTGTTGATTTGCTGTATCCTTGTATACGGCACTGTTCATGCGCAGGATTTTCATGCGCTCACTTCGCCGGTAATAAATCCTGATGGAACGGTTACTTTCCGGATAAAGGCTCCCGAAGCAGAAAGCGTAGAAGTCAAAGGGCAGTTCATGTCCGGCCGTACCCCTCTGGTGAAAGATGCGGACGGCATTTGGAGTGCGACGGTGAAACCGGCTAAGGCGGATATCTATCCGTATCATTTCATCATAAATGGAGTCGCCGTGGCCGATCCCGGTAACGCACTTCTTTTCCCGAATGAAAATTTCAAGTCCAGCCTGCTTGAGATACCTGATCGTGAGGCGTTGTACACTATTAATGCGGTACCTCACGGAAAAGTGCACTATTGCAGCTATAAGTCACATGTTCTGAATCAGTATCGCAATGTGCTGATCTATACGCCTGCCGAATATGACATCAACACCTCTGAACGTTACCCGGTATTCTATCTGGTCAGCGGAACGACCGATACAGAGGAAACCTGGATGAAAGCAGGTCGCGCCAATACGATTCTTGATAACCTGATTGCCCGTGGAAAAGCTAAGCCAATGATTATTGTGATGCCTTATGGTTATATGAATGGCGGTACGCCAGGGCCGTCTACACCGGGTGTTGCCCATATGTACGGCACATTTGCCCGCGAACTCACCGAGTGTGTCATGCCGTATGTAGATGGAAACTTTCGCACGATACCTGACCGGGAACACCGTGCCATTGCCGGATTCTCCCGTGGAGGAGGCCAGTCTATGTTTACCGCCCTGAAACATATTGATAAATTTGCATGGTTAGGATCCTACAGCGCTTATCTGAACAATGAGGTGATGGATAAATATTTTCCGGATCTGGTTGACGATGCGAAACGCCTGAATATGTTGTGGTTCGGAGTCGGCACAGGCGACTTCCTCTATAAAGATGTGGTTCGTAACCAACAATACTTTGACGAAAAAGGTATTAAATATCAAAATGTGACGACCAAAGACTCTCATACCTGGATGCATGCCCGGTTCTGTCTGGCCGAAACGCTGCAACTGCTTTTTAAGAATGCGGTTGAAAAAAATGGTAAATATCCGGGTATGACCACCGATGACGGCTCGTTACCGGGATTCACGATCTATCGTCCTTCCGATTTGAAAACAACCGTTGAAAGAGAAGGACGGTTACCCGTACTGGTCTTTGGAAATGGCGCATGCTCGCATTATTCCGGCGATTATGTTCCGATGTTTGCGGAAATGGTGGCAAATGGTTATATCGTCATTGCTGTAGGCTCAAAAGACGGCAGTAATGATGTTCCGACGACAAACCAGGACGACAACCTGCTTGATGCCGTAGATTGGATCTGCAGACAGAATGTGACTCAATGGAGCGATTATTATGGCATGGTGGATATCTTTCATATTGCGGCAGCGGGTCATTCCTGCGGAGGAGCCCAGGCTATGGCGGCCTCTTATGACCCGCGCATTACCACAACCATTCTGTTTAATGCCGGAATGGGTGATATGGAAATGGGAGGCGCCACACCGAAGAGTCTGAAAGAACTGCACGCGCCTATCCTCTACCTGATTGGAGGACCGGAGGATGTTGCCCATTCTAACGCTTTGGTGGATTTTGAGCGGATCAATCATGTACCGGTCGCGTCGGCTAATTATCCGGTTGGTCATGCAGGTACCTACAAACAACCGCAGGGAGGAATTTTGGGAAAAGTTGCATTAATGTGGCTCGACTGGCAGTTGAAAGAAAAGAGTGCGGCATCCGGATTTTTTATAAATGCAGAATTTCGCAATAAAAATTATCCGGGATGCACGTTTACATCCAAAGGATTAAAAAAAAATAATTAAATGTCGATATGAAACAAAGCATTCTTTTTAAAAAGTTCAAAGTTTCATGTTCAAAGTTCAAAGTTAACGTTGAACCTTAAACTTTAAACATTGAACCGTTATTGGCGGCGTTTACTCATGAAATATAAACTTAATTAAAGAATTCGTGAATGCCAAAGGCATATCATACTACTTTAATGTAAAAATAAATAATTGAATGAAACGAAAATATTTTTTATTATTATCAACTCTTTGTTTGTGCTCGGTTCTGATCGCTCAGGAGCTTGTTTTTCAGGACAAAAACGGAATTATTCGTTGGAAACGGAATAAACAGGAAGTCGTTTTGTTTGGCGCCAATTATTGTTTGCCGTCAGCTTGTGATTATCGCGCCGCAGGGTATGTAGGCGGTGATCGCAAAGTGATGATTCAGGAAGATTTAGAACATTTTAAACGCATGGGTTGGCAAGGATTACGAATCTGTTTTTGGGGTGACTGGGAAAATTCGGATACGGAAGGCAATCTGATAGATAACGATCATCTGGATCTGATGGATTTTTTGATAGCAGAAGCCACAAAACGCGATATCTATATGCTGTTTTCTCCGATCGTGACTTACGATTCCCAATTTCCGGAAATGAATGATAACAGCAATACGGGATATGCAAAAACTTATCCCAAATCAACGCTTATCCATGACGAAAAAGCGATCCGGTGTGAGGAAAATTATATGGCAAACATTCTTAATCATGTAAATCGTTATACAGGCAAATGCATAAAAGATGAACCGAACATTTTGTTTGTTGAATTAATAAACGAGCCGACTCAATTTCCGGATGACATACCGGGTATGGTCAAATATATAAACCGGATGTGTAAAACAATCAGAAATACAGGGTGTAAAAAACTTACCTATTATAATATAAGTCAGGATTTCAGCGTTGCGCCGGCTATCAGGCAATCGCAGGTTGACGGGGCATCTTATGGATGGTATCCGCAGGGACTGAATAATGGTTACACATTTACGGATAACGGTTTGCATTTTGTAGACCGTTATGAAGAAATCAGAGATATTGCATTATTTCTACTTTAACACATTTCATTTTCTTGTTTATCAAACGCATAATTGATATCTTTTTGCCTTCGACAATGTCGTTCAAACATTTGGTCAATCATATCATCATCAGACATTTGTCG
>JAITVS010000276.1 GCA_031285685.1 Tannerella sp. | reverse complement strand
ATAAATATTTTAAACATCTTGCGATTCGTTAGGTTTTCAACTACTGATTCGCATAATTTATCGAGTTTTACTTGTTCAAGGTTTCCGATGTATGCATCTTTAGGGAAGTCAACCTGTCTTGTTTATCCGTTCAAAGTATTAATGAATAGAAGAAATAGTTCATTCGTTTCGAACATTTTTCCTTTATGTTCTATTGTTGCGATCACATATTCAGTTCCTTCAATTTCGGTAAGCTTGTTGAAGTGGACGTAATTATATTTACTTTGTCCATAGAGAACGCAACTCAATAAGGCAAAAAGGATGATTAGAAAATGTTTCATTTTAGTCTTTTATTCAGCTTTATACCCTTTAGTTGCAGCGATTTCCAGAACGGATTGATTAATTGCTTTTCCGAGGTCGTCACCGGAATTTTCTCCCGATTTTTTTAGTTCGTTGTCAATGTAAGCTTGTCGCTGTTTAGCTAATGATTCAATCTCTTTTTGGATGGTGACGCGCTCTTCTTTTTTCTCCGCAACATACGATTTCATTTCCGCTTCGGATTTCCCTTGCAACTCTTTCGGTAGTTCGGATTGCTTGATGTTTTTCAACGCCTTTTCATTTTCTTCCGCTAGGTCGACCAGGTCCCACGATTCGTTTTTGTAAGCAGTTTTGGTTTTGCTGACGATGCGTTCCGCTTTGTTTGCGGAAGAGATAGATTCAGCATTTTTGTCCTGCGCTGCCTGATTCTGTTTTTTTGATTCTCCAATGCGTCCGTAGCCTATGTAAGTGCCATTTAGGCGAACGTTACATTCGTCTATCCGGTCGTCGTACGGTGTGACGATATAGCGTACCTGTGCATTGTGGTTAATGTTGAAAAATTTGCTGTTTCCTTTGTCTGCCCCGTCTTTCCACATACCGCTGACGCCTTCATCCCGATCACCGCAATGGATTGTATTAACAGTGATGTTTTTCCTCAAAGCGTCGCTAATAGCTTCTTTGTAGGAGATACTTCCTTGTGTGAATGGTTCGTTTCCGGCAATGTAAACTAAGTGGATGTCTTTGTCATTTGTACTCCACTTCAATTCTTTTGTTGCTTTGTCTATAACGGTTCCGCAATATTCCAGGCCACCGTTTGTTGTCAGGGCGAAGAGCTTTTCCGAAATCAGGTCCAGATCCGTGGTTAACGGTGCGACGAGGCGTACATAGCCGCTGGATGCGCTGAGGCCGTCATTCCCGTATTCGTATAATGCAATTTGTATTTCCGGTTCTTTACCGTTAAATCGTAGAGTGGTCAGCGTATTTACAATATTCCACAAACGTGATTTTGCCTGATTGATCAGGCCATCCATACTGCTGGACGTGTCTAATAGGATGGCAACCTGAATCTTATTGCCGGCATTGGACGTGGTTTCAACAACGGGCTCATTCGAAAAATTAGCTGTTGCATTTTCCGCACGTGCATTTTTACAACTGCTGAAGATGATACAAAGTAGCATCAATACTCCGGTTAATTTAAATTGTTTCATAGATATAAAAATTAAGTTGTTAAAGATTGAGATTCATGTCTTTGGGATATTTTACACTGGAGCTGATCTGATAAGTTTTTGTTTCGCCGGGAGCAAATATGTCTTCCCAGGTAACAACGCCGGTTTCCGTTTTGTCGAATGTCGGTTTTGTCGTTTCTTTTAGTAACTCTACTTCAATTCCCTTTTGAGTAGATATCGGATACTGATCCTTCAAAACCATTTTTATTGTTTTATTCTGGTTGTTTTTAACTGTGATTTTATAAGTGAACACTTGTTTGACATCGGATCCGAGCAGTTTGGTACTGCTGAAATTATGCAGTTGTTCTCTTTTTACAGACACGCGTTTGTCCGTACCTAATGTAAGGGCCAGTTCTTTTAGCGTGGATGCTCCGTCGATAACCGTTTCACCGATATACATGCCATCATATGTGATCTGCGCATTGCCGCGTGGTAAATCCAGTTTTTCGCTGTCTTTCACTTCGGCAAGCAGGTAAGATTCCGGATCCAGTTTGGGAGCGCAGTAGAAATGATAAGCAGCCTGTGTTTTCTGGGTTCGCAAATCGATGCTTTGTTCGTTGCCATCACCCGGAATTGTATAAGGGAGATCGATTTGATAAGTCACCATTAGCAGGTTGTCATTAATTGTCAGGTATTCGTCCAATGTGTTTTGTGTCATGGCCGCATTGTTCTGCATATCCTTGGCCTGGGATTCGCTGTACACATATGCGTTTTGGGCTATATCAAAGTGCTCCTGATTGCGAATATCCATTTGCCTGTTTTGCAGGAACCATGCACGGAACAACGGTGCAACTTTTCCGTTTCCGGGAGTGCCTGATGATAAGGTCAGTTTTACTTGTCGCCAATCGACGCCGGTCGTCTGGAACACTTTTGCTTTAGAAATTATCTGAATCGGTTGATCGATGGATACAACATTGATATTATAGAATGGGGTCCATCCGGCAGAATAGGTACAATAACTGATTGTAAACTGTGAAGTCCTGGATTCCGGAGCAGTAACATTCAATTTCAGCCTTTTGATGGTTTCCTGTTCATCATGTGCGGATATTATTTGCCCGTTAAGCCGGCTTATTTCTGCCTCAAAGCGTTCCTTCTCGTTATTTTTATTCATTAAAAGGGTTTCTGTTTCTATACTTCTGGTTTTTAAGAAGTCAATCGATTTGACCAGTTCGTCAATTGACATCTTGTTTCGTAAACTGTCGTTTTGTGAACTTAATATTTTTTGCGTAATGCTTTTTTCGAAGAGTTCAAGCATCTCTTTGTTTACTTTCGTTTCAATATTAATCAGTTTGATTTTATTTTGATAGAAGTTTACGGAATCCTGTATCTGTTTTCTGATCAGTTCCATATCATTCCTTAAGGCTGTTTCTTCTACGAACTCGTAGGAGGAAACAATGGTTCCCCCGGTTGTTTTGATTTTGATGCTGTTGGGGTCAATATCCGGACTCAATCCTTCTATCAGTAATTCGTTTGCACCTTTTGATAATATGGCCGATGCGGAATGTTTCAATTCTGCGCCACGATAAAAGACGGTGGCTTCTTCCAGTTTTGACTGAATAATTTTTTTCTCATTTGCATTTATATGAACGATTATACTTATAAATAAAAGTCCGGTTAGGAAAAATCTGTTTGTTTTCATACGATTATTTATTTTCATGTTAAAGTAGCATAGAACTGCACGATTCCAGATGTTGAATTTTGAATTTTGAAATTGACTGCTTCGTTTCATAGTTGTATGTTTTTAGTTGTTTTCTGTGACAAATGTATATTGTTAAAAACTGATTTTTCGGGTAAAGTGGGTGACCTTCGGTTTTCACTTGGTAAAAAGGCCTTTTAAATAAGTGAACAGTTTGGGAGATGCGATTAAAAGTATTTACTTTGTATTCGGATAAAAAAGTTATATGCAGGTACAACCGATACATACAAATTCCTGTAAAAAGGAACTTCTTCCCGTTTTCCGGCAGGCGATGCGATATTTTGTATTGTTTCTGTTGTTGGTGACGGTTTCATCCATGCATGCGCAAACGGATAAGAAAGTGAAGAAGACACAATCCGGAAATACAATTAATACACAGGCTATAAAACTTTCCGAGTCTCTGGAACAAAGCGCTTCGGATGAGACTGTTGCAGGTGAATATGCCGAACTGGCAAAGGACCTTTCCGATAAGAAAGATTATGTCCGGGCGGAAGATTATTTGAAACGGGCACTGACGATCTATCTGAAACTGAAAAAAAATGATCGCTCCTCTTTTATGTACCGGGAGCTGGCAAAGGTTCAGGAAATGCAGGGCCGGACAGCGGATGCGATTGCGAATTATAAGAATGCAGCCCGTTTTGCAGCGGATGATACGCAGAAGTTATTGAATAAAAATGATGCGGACCGATTGGGTGAGCCTTTGGATTTGACGGTTCAGTCCGCTTATATTCAGCAAAATATAGACCTGGCCGCCAATTCGAATTCCGTTCCGGAACAAATTTCCGCACGACGGCAGATGGCAGGGGTGAAATTAGCCCAGAATGATAATCAGGGAGCGTTGGAAGAATTGGAAAAAGCGCTTGAAGAGTCAAAGTCGCCCGAAGTTGCCAAAGATGTTTCATTTCAGATAAAACAGGAAATAGCCAATACACTTGTGACAGATAAAAAACACGAGGAGGCTATTGGTTTGAATAAAGAGCTGGTTGATGAAGCGCGCCGGACAAATAATCCGGAAACAGAAGTAAAACAGTTGCAAAACCTGGCAACCTCCTATTTCGAAGCAGGCGAAACATCCGACGGAATCAGTTCGTTACAGGAAGCTTATAGCACGGCAATTGAAAAAGGTTTGACGCTGGATGCAAAGAAAGTGCTGGAACAGATTGTACGCCAGTATGAAAAAGAACGCAAAACATCACTTGCATTGGCCGCCTATTCTGATTTTATCGGTAAATTAGACACACTGGTGAAGAATGACAGTACGTTAGTGGATGAAAAAATTTTCCGGCTGCAGGAGGATAAAATTACGCAGTTGGAAAAGGAGCGTATGCTGAAAGATGAATTGATCACAAAGAAAAACCGTTATAACAATGTGTTGATTGTATTGATATTGTTGTCGTTGGTTATTATTGTAAAGATCTTATTTGACAGTATAAGGAAAAATAAAAAAATAGCATTACAGTCATTACGGCGTGAAATGAATCCTCATTTTATTTTTAACAGTCTGAATAGTGTGAATCAGTTTATATCTGAGAATAATGAACTGGAAGCCAATAAATATCTGTCATCCTATTCCAAATTGATGCGCACAATCATGGAAAATTCCAATAAAGACTTTATTCCGCTCAGTACGGAACTGGAACAATTACGCGAATATCTGGGGTTGGAACAATTACGTTTCAGGGATAAGTTTACTTATACGATTCATGTGGATGAGACGTTAGATGCGGACTCCGTCATGATACCCAATATGTTAATCCAGCCTCAATTGGAGAATGCCGTATGGCATGGGTTACGGTATAAGGAAGAGGCCGGAATTTTATCCTTATCCGTTTTTAGAAAGGGAGAAGATGTGTGTATCATCGTAGAAGATAACGGTATTGGTATAAAAAAAAGCCGGGAATTGAAAACTGCGCATCAGAAAGCCCGTCATTCACGCGGACAAACCAATACGCTGGAACGAATCGATTTGCTTAACCATCTTTATCATACGAAGATAACAATGGAGATCATAGATAAAAGCGGAGAAGATACCGGTGTGGTCGTGACGCTTTGTTTTCCGCGGATTGACCGGAAAAAAATGGGATAAGATGGAAAAGATTAAAACTGTTATTGTTGAGGATGAATTATCAGCCAGGGAAGTGCTGAAAAATTATATAGCGAAATATTGCCCGCAGTTGGAGATTGCAGGTGAAGCTCATGACTGCAAAGATGCAATTCGTATATTACATGATATACAGCCCCAGCTTGTTTTTCTGGATGTTGAGATGCCGTTCGGAAATGCATTTGATGTGCTTGAAGGATGTCGGGATCTTTACTTTGAAACCATATTTGCTACGGCTTTTTCCGAATATTCGTTACAGGCGCTTAACCAGAGTGCGGCTTATTATCTGTTGAAGTCTGTAAGTATTGAAGAATTGATACAGGCGGTAAACAAGGTACAGCAACACATCATCAATAAAGAAGTTTTTAACCGGAATCAGATCTTAGTGGAAAATTTCCGGGAACCGAGGCCGGAACGGCAACGTGTTATTTTACCTACATTGGAAGGCTTTGAGGTGGAGCGCATGGAAGATCTCCTGCGTCTGCAGGGGAATGGCAATTTTACGGATGTCTATTTTCGTGATAAAGCAAAGTCAAAAAAAATGGTTTGCCGTTTGCTCAAATACTTTGCCGAGATATTGCCCTATCCGTTCTTGCGTGTGCATAAATCGCATATTATCAATGTGAATGCAGTGAAGTCATATCTTAAAAGTTCAGGAGGTATTATCATTCTTGAAGATGATACCGAGATTGAAATATCCCCGGCTTATAAAGAAGATTTTTTGAGTTTTTTTAAAAACTAAAGGGTGTTACTTAAAAAAAAGGGCCATCCAAAAGTGGACAGCCCAAATCTGATTATTCTTTCTTTTTTCTTGAAAATCTTTTCTTTGCCGGTTTATCCGCTGTCTCTTCAACAATCTTCCGGCAATCTTCAAGAGTTAACGATGCAGGATCCGTTCCCTTCGGTATGCGGTAATTATTACCTTTAAATGCGATATAAGGACCGTATCTTCCATTTAATATCTCCAATTCAGGTTCTTCACTGAATGTTTTAATATGGCGTTCCTGTTCCTTTTTTCGTTTACCTTCTATCAGTTCAATCGCTTCTTCCGGAGTGATACTTAGAGGGCTCATCGTTTTGGGAATGGAAATGAAAACCCCGTTATGACGGATAAACGGACCAAAGCGCCCTATACCGGCAATCATTTCCGATCCTTCGTATTCTCCGATTGTGCGTGGAAGATCAAACAACTTAAGAGCTTCTTCTAAAGTAATTGTTTCTATGGACTGACCTTTCATGAGAGAGGCGAATTGCGGTTTGTCTTTCTTATCGTCCGGGTTTGCCTGCCCTATCTGCGCTATTGGTCCATAGCGTCCGATCTTAACAAAAACCGGCTTTCCGCTTTTCGGATCCATGCCTAATTCGCGTTCGCCCACCTTATGTTCTGTTTTTACCGCTGAAGCCGCTTCGACAACCGGATGGAATTTTTTGTAGAACTTATCCATCGCTTTGGTCCAATCCAATTTACCCTCGGCTATTGTATCAAATTCTTTTTCCACATTTGCAGTGAAATTATAATCCAGAATATTTGGAAAATATTCGATCAGAAAATCGTTTACGACAGTTCCTATATCTGTGGGTATTAGTTTATTACGATCAGCTCCGGTTATTTCCTTTTTATCGATATCCGTTATATTGTCGTTTTTAAGCGTAAGTATGTTGTACATACGTTCCGTACCATCCTTATCGCCACGTATTACATATTCGCGGTTTTGTATGGTTTGTATCGTCGGGGCGTATGTCGACGGACGACCGATACCCAACTCTTCCAAACGATGCACAAGGCTGGCTTCCGTATATCGTGGCGGACGTTGCGTGAAGCGTTCGGTTGCTGTTATATCTTTCATTGACAACTCTTCGTTTTCTTTTACCGGAGGCAGAAGCCCGTTCTCCAGCTCGTTTTCACTGTCTTCATCGATGCTTTCCATATAAACATGTAGGAATCCGTCGAATGTAACAATTTCTCCTGAGGCAACAAATTTTTCATCCTTTTTGCTGCTGATATTGATGGTAATAGTGGTTCGTTCCAGCTCCGCATCGGCCATCTGACTGGCAATCGTACGTTTGAAGATCAGGTCGTACAATCTTTTTTCCTGTGCATTACCACTTATCTCAGGTGCGCTCATATAGGTAGGGCGGATTGCCTCGTGCGCTTCCTGGGCTCCTTTACTTTTTGTATGGTATTTACGGAATTTATAATACTTTTCTCCATAAGAACCGATGATAGCCTCTTTGCTTGTATTCAGAGCCAGGTCACTAAGATTCACGGAATCCGTACGCATGTAGGTAATGTATCCTGATTCATATAATCTTTGTGCAACCATCATGGTTTGTGATACGGAAAATCCGAGTTTACGTGCTGCTTCCTGTTGCAGTGTCGATGTTGTGAACGGTGGTGCGGGAGACTTTTTTACCGGTTTTTTGGTGATATCTTCGATATAAAAATCACAACCCTTGCATGACTCCAAAAAGGCATACGCTTCTTTTTTGTCTTTAAGGCGTTTGTTGAGCTTTGCACTTAATAATGTCGTTCCATCAGGTAGTATGAACGTTGCTGCTACGCGATATGATGCCTCTGAAACGAACTGATTTATCTCGCGTTCACGTTCTACGATGAGGCGAACGGCTACCGATTGAACGCGTCCGGCAGATAATGCCGGTTTGATTTTGCGCCAAAGGATAGGAGATACCTCAAACCCGACAATACGGTCAAGTGTACGGCGGGCCTGCTGGGCATTCACGAGATTCATATCAATATCCCTCGGGGTTTTCAGCGCATTTAAAATTGCCGTTTTTGTAATTTCGTGAAAGACAATACGTTTCGTGTTTTCAGGTTTAAGATCAAGAACTTCAAAAAGGTGCCATGCGATAGCTTCTCCTTCACGGTCCTCATCGGAAGCGAGAAGGATCTCATTTGCCGATCCGGACTCTTTTTTTAATTCGGAAACCAGCTTTTTCTTATCGGTCGGTACGACATATTCCGGTGCATAATTGTGTTCTATATCAATACCGAATTCTTTCGGCTTCAGGTCGCGTATGTGACCGTAACTTGACATTACTTTGTAGTCTTTCCCCAAAAACTTTTCAATCGTTTTTGCTTTGGCGGGTGACTCAACGATAACGAGATTTTTTTGCATACTTACATTATTAAACGCCGCAAAGATACAAAAAATCTTCATTCTCAATTAAATTTATTATTTTTGCGCAATGAAATTATTAAAATGCTTGTAAAAATATATGGAATTAGCTACTAAGTATGACCCCTCGTCGGTTGAAAGAAAATGGTACCAGTATTGGTTGGAAAACGGATTATTCAAGTCTAAGCCGGACGGTCGTGAACCGTATACGATTGTTATACCGCCGCCTAATGTGACAGGGGTGTTACATATGGGCCACATGTTGAATAATACGATTCAGGATATTTTAGTCCGTCGTGCGCGTATGATGGGTAAGAATGCCTGTTGGGTTCCGGGTACGGACCATGCTTCGATTGCAACGGAAGCAAAAGTGGTAGCAAAACTGGCTTCGGAAGGAATCCGGAAATCGGATCTTACACGTGAGGCTTTTCTTGAACATGCTTGGGATTGGACGCATAAGCATGGGGGTATTATCCTTGAGCAGCTGAAAAAACTCGGCGCTTCGTGCGATTGGGACCGTACCTGTTTTACAATGGACGAAAAGCGTTCGGAAAGTGTAATCAAAGTATTTGTCGATCTGTATAATAAAAATAAAATATATCGTGGCGTCCGGATGGTAAACTGGGATCCCCAGGCGCTTACCGCTCTTTCTGATGAAGAAGTGATATACAAAGAACAACAGGGGAAGTTGTATTATCTGAGATATCGGATTGAAGGGGAAGACGGATATGCTGTCGTCGCAACAACACGTCCGGAAACCATTATGGGGGATACGGCTATGTGTATTAATCCGAATGATCCTAAAAATCAGCATCTCCGTGGAAAAAAAGTCATCGTTCCGTTGGTGAACCGTGTGGTTCCGGTCATTGAGGATGATTATGTGGATATAGAGTTTGGAACAGGTTGTCTGAAGGTGACACCGGCCCATGATGTGAATGATTATATGCTGGGAGAAAAATACAATCTTCCCGCGATTGACATATTTAATGACAACGGTACAATCAGTGAGGCCGGTGAGATCTATATAGGAATGGATCGTTTTGATGTACGTAAGCAGATCGTGAAAGATCTGGCTGCGGCAGGATTGCTTGAAAAAGAAGAGGATTACACGAACAAAGTCGGATTTTCCGAAAGAACGGACATTCCTATTGAGCCGAAGCTTTCGATGCAGTGGTTCCTGAAAATGGAAGAGTTAGCCAAACCTGCATTAGATGCGGTAATGGATGATACGATAAAGTTTTATCCGGCGAAATTCAAGAATACATACCGTCACTGGATGGAGAATATCAAAGATTGGTGTATCAGTCGTCAACTATGGTGGGGGCACCGTATTCCCGCTTATTATCTTCCGGAAGGCGGATATGTGGTAGCGGAAACAGAAGATGCCGCATTGCAGGAGGCCCGTGAAAAATCCGGTAATCCGGATCTGGTTATTTCCGATTTGCGTCAGGACGAAGATTGCCTTGACACCTGGTTTTCTTCCTGGTTGTGGCCGATTTCCGTATTCGACGGTATCAATCATCCGGATAACGAAGATATAAATTACTATTATCCTACCAATGACCTGGTTACTGCGCCTGAAATTATATTTTTCTGGGTAGCCCGCATGATTATGTCGGGTTTTGAGTATCGTCAAAAACCTTGTTTTTATAATGTTTACTTTACCGGGATTGTTCGTGATAAACTCGGGCGGAAAATGTCAAAATCGCTTGGAAACTCTCCCGATCCCATTGAGCTGATGGAGAAATACGGGGCGGACGGTGTACGTATGGGGATGCTGCTTTCGTCTCCGGCCGGAAATGATTTGCCTTTTGATGAATCGTTATGTGAACAGGGGCGTAATTTTAATAATAAGATCTGGAATGCGCTTCGTCTTGTGAAAGGATGGGATGTCGCAGATCATATTCCACAACCTGATTCTGCCAAAATAGCCATCGAATGGTTCGATGCGCGTCTGAGTGCTGCAATAGAGCAAATAGACGATGAACTGAATAAATATCGTATATCCGAAGCATTGATGACGGCCTATAAGTTGTTTTGGGATGAGTTTTCTTCCTGGTATCTGGAAATGGTGAAACCGGCCTATCAACAGCCTATTGATGCTGTTTCCTATCATGCAACACTTGCATTTTTTGAAAAACTGACGGTTTTGCTCCACCCGTTTATGCCGTTTATTACGGAAGAAGTGTGGCAGTCTATCGCTGAGCGCAAATCCGGAGAAAGTATTATGACTGTCCGGATGCCTGAACCGGATCATAAGAACGAAGCGCTGGTAGCTGATTTTGAAATTGTAAAACTGATTACTGCAGGTGTCCGCTCGATACGCCTTGAACACAATATTCCGAATAAAGAGCCTTTGATGTTGCATGTGGTTTCCGGAGAATATAATGCTCTGCATAATGCTGTCATAACGAAAATGTGTAACCTGGAAGGTATTGAACGTGCCGACAAAGATGTGACGGCGGCTTCATTCATTGTGGGAACAACGGAATATGCCGTTCCGCTTGGCGGAGCAATTAATGTGGAGGAAGAAATAAAGAAAATGGAAGATGAAATCCGTTATCTGGAAGGATTCCTTCATTCGGTAGTGAAAAAAATAAGTAATGAAAAATTTGTTGCGAATGCCAAACCGGAAGTGGTGGCAAACGAACGCAAAAAACAAGCTGACGCGGAAAGTAAAATCAACATCTTACGCGAAAGTATAAGTAAACTTAAATAACCTTATCGATCATGTCAAACAGAAGAGATTTTTTAAAGAAAGGACTTGTAGGCGCTGCTGCGTTAAGCGCGGTTCCGTTGGTCGCCAAACCGTTTATTTCCGGTGTGAACAGCATATCGGCGGATGATAATGTGATTAAGCCAAAGGCTTCAAAAGCAACAAACCCCTTCCAGATTGGAATGGCAGGTTATACATTCGTTAATTTTGACCTGGAGACAACGCTCAAGACAATGAAAAGCGTTGGTGTACATTATCTGTGTATAAAGGATTTTCATTTACCGCTGGATGCGTCGGATGAACAGATCAGGGCATTTCATGAGAAATGCGCTTCATATGAAGTGACGGGATATGGAGTCGGCCCTATCTATATGAAAACGGAGGCTGAGATAGACCGTGGTTTTGAATATGCAAAACGGGTAGGGGTCAAGTTGATTGTAGGAGTTCCGAACTATGAATTATTACCCTATGTGGACAAAAAAGTGAAAGAGTATGATTTTCATTATGCTATCCATCTTCACGGACCGGATATGGCTCTTTATCCGGATGCGACAGATGTGTGGGAAAATACGAAAAATCTTGATCCCCGGATCGGGATGTGTCTTGACATAGGACATGATTTACGAAACGGATGCGATCCGGTCGCTGATCTGGAAAAATATCATACACGCGTATTTGATGTGCATATTAAAGACGTTACGGATGCATCTAAAGCAGGTCATGGCATTCAGATCGGACACGGGAAAATTGATTTTCCTGCATTCATAAGGATGATGCGTCAGGTTAATTATACCGGAAAATGTAGTCTTGAATATGAAAAAGATATGAAAGATCCGTTTCTCGGAATAGCCGAATCTATCGGATATTTTAAAGCTGTAAGTGATTACGCCTGAAAATGATATGCCGGAATGCTGTTGTACGGAGTTTCCATCATAAAATAAAAGCAGTATGAGACGAGTTTGTTTACTTTTCACCATTGTATTCCTCTCGGTTTTGTTCTTTTCGTGCCGTTCGTATCGGGTTATAGATGTTGAAACATATAATCCTGCGGCAATTACATTTCCGCCGGAGATAAAGACTGTTATGATTGTTAATAATTCCGCACAGCAACCGGATGGTGTAGGGCATCGTTTTTTGAGTTTTAGCAAAGGTGATTCTTTACTGTCAGTTTCGGTTGATAGTATGGCTTATCTCTTTTGTATGTCTTTAGGTAAAGCGATCGCCGAATCGCCGTTGTTTTATGATGTCAGAATCTGTGAAGATACATTGCGTCGTGATTCTCTCTTTTATAATAGCAGGCCGTTAACTGCCGATGAAGTCGTCTCGTTTTGTAATGATTATGGGGTCGACGCTCTTATTACCCTGGATAAAATGTTTTTCAATACGGTATTTTATGAGACTGATATGAAAAATTTTGTTATGGGAAACGGCATTAGCGCTGATGTTAGTGGTGAACTGAGAGCTTTATGGCCAGGGCAGAAAACTGTTTATTCGATTCCGTTTTCGGATTCGTTGATGTGGCTTATGGATGAAAATCATTTGTTCGGGGAGGTTATAGAAGTACTTACGACTCCGGATGTGAAACTCGCCATTCAATATTTATCCGAATTCACTGGGCAGAAAATTCATGTCAATTTTGTTCCTTTCTGGTCCGATGATAAGCGATGGTTTTACACAAATATATCTTCCCAATGGAAACAGGCAACTGTCTATGCGGCGGGAGGAAAGTGGGAGGCGGCGGCTAAAATATGGGAACCATTGTTTGATAAAACAAAAAAATGGAAACCCAAAGCCCGTCTTGCATCAAATCTTGCCTTGTGCTATGAAATGACAGGTAATTTCAATAAGGCTGTTGAATATGCTGAAATTTCCTACGGTCTTTTTAATGAGTTTGCCGGCAGTACTTATACGGGAGTACAAAGTACTTACCTTGATATTCTAAAAAAAAGGGTGACTGCGGATCAAATCTTATCCGAACAATTACGTGAGAGATAACAGTGGCAAGTGTTCACACATAAAATAACTCGATAGAATAAAATGAAAAATAACCTGGTATATCTGTGTATTTGTTGCATCATCTATTTATTGCAATCATGCACACCTCAGCCTGTCGGGAGTGTAGATGTCTTTATGACAACGACGGATCGCACAAAAGATTTTGCTTATGAGATAATACCGTTTTTGGAGGAACCATCGGAAGCCGATAGCCGCAATGTTATTATTTTGGATTCACTTATTCGCTTTCAGCAGATGGATGGCTTCGGGGCGGCAATAACCGGCTCTACATGTTATAATCTGATGCAAATGGATCATGAGGAGCGTTCGGCTTTTTTATATGAGACATTTTCCTCAAATCAGAAAATGGGTTTCAGCTATGTTCGTATTGCTATCGGATGTTCTGATTTTTCATTGAGTGAGTATACCTGTTGTGATGAAAAAGGAATTGAGAATTTTGGTTTGACAGATGAAGAAACGAAATACGTGATACCTGTTCTTAAAGAGATATTGCGTATAAACCCTTTGCTTAAGATTATGGGGTCTCCATGGACCTGTCCGCGATGGATGAAAGTCGAAAATCCGAAAAGTAAAAAAATATATAATTCATGGACAAGCGGGCATCTTAACCCGGATTATTATGATGATTATGCTACTTATTTTGTGAAGTGGATACAGGCTTTTGAAGAAGCCGGCATCCCTGTTTATTCCATAACACCGCAGAATGAACCGCTTAATCGTGGTAATTCCGCCTCTCTGTTTATGGGTTGGAGGGAACAGGCTGATTTCGTGAAGAAATCATTAGGACCAAAACTGAAAGCTGCCGGACTCAGGACAAAAATATATGCATTTGACCATAATTATGATTATGACCGGATTGCAGAACAGGAAAGTTATACGATACGTCTTTATGAGGACGTTGAAGTAGCCCCGTATTTTGCCGGTGCGGCATATCACAATTATTCCGGCGATAAAGAAGAATTAAACCGGGTACATGATGCATATCCCGATAAAGAACTTGTTTTCACGGAAACATCCATCGGAACGTGGAATGAGGGTCATAATCTTGAAAAACGCCTGATGGAAGATATGCGTGAAGTGGGACTGGGAACTGTAAATAACTGGTGCAAAGGTGTTATAGTCTGGAATCTGATGCTCGATAGTGAACGCGGTCCCAATCGCGAAGGCGGGTGTCAGACCTGTTACGGAGCAGTTGATATTGATAAGTCGGATTATAAAACAATCACACGTAATTCGCACTATTATGTAATAGGGCATTTATCATCGGTAGTAAACCCCGGCGCTTATCGTATCGGGAGCAGTGGCTATAAAGCAGACGGGTTTGTCTACAGTGCATTTATCAATCCGGATAATTCTTATGCATTTGTTGTTCTTAATGATGCCGCTGAAAAACGAAGTTTTATGGTCTCTGATGGAGAAACCATATTCAAAATAATATTACCTCCTTATGCAGTTGCTTCTTACAGATGGAATAATGATATACAATGAATTGCTAAGTCTGGGCATTAATTCATCGAACATGGTCAATTGTTGAGCGAATAACGTAGTTTGTCCAGCATTAAAGGTATTTCTACAATATCAACTCCGGCTGCGGTCAGTTCCGGTATGTCATTGTTGAATTCTGTCCGGAAGGTTTCAAAATTATACTTTATCACCTGCACTGATTTTTTGTAAAAATCCAGTGCGCCTTTTATATTTTGCAGTACCCATTCTGTGTGTCCTGCATTCATATAGTCGTTATAATCAGGATTTCGTGATATTATTTTAGTGTAATAATTCCGTGCCTGATCATATTTTCCCGTAAGGAAAGAGCACCATGCGATCGGACGCCATGCCTTACTGCTATCCTGATCCAGGTAGTCAACTTTAAAATAATACTTCAAAGCTTCCGTATAGTTTTTCATTTCAAGATAGCAGGATCCGATGCTTAATATAACGGAGAGATTTTCCGGATCAAGCTTTTCATAATGAAGATAGTAACTGATGGCATTTTCCGGTTGCTTAATGGCGCGATAGCATTGTGCCGTCCGGCGTAACAACCATTTACTTTCCGGATTTATTAATTCCGCTTTTGCATATTCGCTGATCGCTCCTTCATAATCACCGGTCATCTGGCAGCAATAGCCTTTTTTCTGGAATAACATTTCATCGCCTTCAAATGTGTCCGAAAGATGTTTATAGACGATTAATGCATCTTCAAAATAATTTTTGCGGAGATAATATTCCGCAATGTTTAACAAATCATTTTTATTGGAGAAGTATTGTTGCAATATCGGTAAGTTGTGGAAATCAAGCTTTTGTATGAAAATATCGTTGAATTCATTTCGGCGCTGGTATAACTTATAAAAACGGTATAAATCCTGTACGTATTGACCGATTATACGTTCCGTGTTATCGTCACGTGTCTGTAATTCGGCCATTTTCTGTTGCTTCAATTCGCTCAATTGACTTTCCAGCTGCCCTATCATCATTTTGCGTCCTTCTTCCGGGATCTGTTTGATGCTGAAATATAAAGAATACAGGTCCGAATTGCACATAAATCCAACATTGGTAATTAACTCCAGGGATTTTAATACAATGTCTTCTTCAGATAATGATGACTGGCCTTTGCTGAAAGGTATGAACCAGTTGCTGATTTCATTGAAAAACGGGAAGTTTTTGAGATGTATAAATGTTGAATGCATGACATCTGCGCCTTCTTCCTGCAGTTTATTAAATTCTTCTATTTTTTTTCCTAACGGGGTGTTCGATAATTTTTCCATCCATTCGGGATTCATCTCATTTTCAATGTTCTCGGGAGATAAATCTCTCGGAGATATTCCCGGTTTAAACTTCGGATGCAATTTCATCATTTCAGGGATGATCTCGTCCTTTAGCTTATTGGATATTTTTTCCGTTTCACGTGACAGAATAAAACGCAGTATAATCAGATATACGATTTTTCTGAAGTCCGGATTTTCGGCAAGATTATCCAGGCGATATTTAATTTCGGGGTAGTAGTCAATGCGGTATTTATATTGGTATAATGTTATCATAATACCGATATAAGCGCGTAATTTAACCTCTTCATCACTACTGTTCGCTGCATCAATCAGTAAATGCATTTTCCTTCTGTCGAAGAATTCCTGTAATCCTAATATAAGGGCAGAGACAATTTGACAGTTCAAAATTGTCATGTGCCCGGATCCATCTGCAGTTTCTTTTTTTTCTTCATTAGCAGTAAGTGAATGATGCAGGCTGTTCAAATCATCTTCCGAAAGAGACGCGGATGTCCATATTGTTTTGAATAGTTTCATGACGGATGCTTCCGCGAGTGAGATGTTGTTTATATCGTACGACGAGCGGATTGTTTCTGTTAGTTTCGCAATGTTTTCCGCATGGATAACTGAAGTTCGTTGTATTGAATAATACATTTCCGGAGAGTCACCTCCTGCAAGCATTTTCTGTTTGATTTTATCCGCAAGTTCATATACAGACGCCAGGAGCTCTGTATAAATTTTTTCCTGCATCGGATCTTTTGAGCCTGCGGTATAATAATAAAGCAATTGTTTGTAAGTTTCCTGCAGGTTGTTCAGTTCATCCCGGAGCATGTATACATGCGGATCGGCAACAAGACCCTCTAAAGAGTCAAATGCGTTTTTTAACTCTCTATGGTCCAGCGATTTTATAATCCGGCTGTAAATTGTATGTATTTCCTTTGTTGTCATTACCTGTTTCTAAACAAAAGCCATGCCAAAAATAGTGTTTTATTTTGCATTTCTCTCGGCTTGCACTATCTTTGCATCTCAAAATTTAGAATTATTTAAATGGATCACATACGCAATTTTTGTATTATCGCGCATATCGATCATGGAAAGAGTACGTTGGCAGATCGTCTTCTTGAGTATACCAAAACGGTAGATGCAAAAAATATGCAAAATCAGGTTTTGGATAATATGGATCTGGAGCGTGAACGTGGCATCACGATAAAAAGTCATGCCATTCAGATGGAATATGAGTATAACGGTGAAAAATATATACTGAATCTGATTGATACTCCGGGGCATGTTGATTTTTCATATGAAGTATCACGTTCAATCGCCGCATGCGAAGGAGCCTTATTGATTGTTGATGCAGCGCAGGGAATTCAGGCGCAAACGATTTCCAATCTTTATATGGCAATAGAAAATGACCTGGAGATAATACCCGTGATAAATAAGATTGACCTCCCGAGCGCTATGCCGGAGGAAGTTGAGGATCAGATTGTCGAATTACTCGGAAGTCCGCGTGATTCGATTATTCGCGCCAGCGGTAAAACAGGTGAAGGTGTTTTTGAGATCCTGAATGCGATTATAGAACGCATACCGACTCCGAAAGGAGATCCGGAGGCTCCGTTACAATGTCTTATCTTTGATTCCGTATTCAATCCGTTCCGTGGGATAATTGCTTATTTCAAAGTTGTTAACGGCGTTATACATAAAGGTGATCTGGTTAAATTTATTGCCACGGAAAAGGAATATGATGCGGATGAAGTAGGAGTGTTGAAGTTGGAAATGAGTCCCCGGGATGAGGTGCGTACCGGTGATGTGGGATATATTATTTCAGGAATAAAAACGTCCAAGGAAGTCCGGGTAGGAGATACGATTACCCATGTCAAGAATGGGGCGAAAGATGGAATCGCCGGGTTTGAGGAAGTGAAACCGATGGTGTTCGCCGGAGTATATCCGATCGAAGCGGAAGATTTTGAAAATTTGAGAAATTCACTGGAAAAACTGCAACTGAATGACGCCTCTCTGACATTTCAGCCTGAGAGTTCCGCTGCCTTGGGATTTGGATTTCGTTGCGGCTTTTTGGGGTTGCTTCATATGGAGATTATCCAGGAGCGTCTGGAACGTGAGTTTAATATGGATGTTATCACGACTGTGCCTAACGTTTCATATAAAGTCTATGACCGCAAAGGAAATTGCATGGAAGTGCATAATCCGAGCGGATTGCCTGATCCGACATTGATTGATCACATCGATGAACCGTTTATACGTGCATCTGTTATCACCCAGACCACCTATATCGGTCCTATCATGACATTGTGTCTGGGCAAGCGTGGCGTTCTGATTAAGCAGGAGTATATTACGGGGAATCGCATTGAAATTATCTATGATATACCTTTAGGTGAAATTGTAATTGATTTTTACGATAAACTGAAAAGTATTTCCAAAGGATATGCTTCGTTTGACTATCATCTGCATGATTATCGTCCGAGTAAGCTTGTTAAGTTAGATATTCTTCTTAACGGGGAATCGGTAGATGCACTTTCTACATTGACACACGTTGATAACAGTGTGAATTTTGGGCGTCGCATGTGTGAAAAACTGAAAGAACTCATTCCGCGCCAACAGTTTGATATTGCTATTCAGGCGGCAATCGGCTCGAAAATCATTGCCCGTGAAACGATCAAGGCTGTGCGTAAAGATGTGACTGCCAAGTGTTATGGGGGCGATGTGTCTCGAAAGCGCAAATTGCTTGAAAAGCAAAAAGAAGGAAAGAAACGTATGAAACAGATTGGAACGGTTGAGGTTCCGCAGAAAGCCTTCCTGGCTGTTTTGAAGCTGGATTAATAAAATCGATACGATTTTAGACTCATTGGTCAAACATAAAAACAAATCCCAACTACTTTTTGTAAGTTAGTTGGGATTTGTTTTGTTTAACAATACGTCTTGATGATATGCAATCCTTAGGTTCTTATCGAAGAGGTAATTATACAACTGAGTAAAGCCTTGGTCATGATTTCGGCAGTGGTCTATTAAAATAGTCTATATTTTAATGTGCTTGTAATCTGGCAGTTTATGATTATTTTTAAATAATTATAAATAAATCTATAAAATAATTGGTTTATAAAATAAACTACCTTATGTTTGTGGTGTCGATTGATTAGAAAAAGAGAATTTCAGGAATTTAGTAATTTACTTAAAAGAGAATTGGTATGAAAACTTTAAAAATTTTAGGAATGGCAATTGTACTATGTATGTTGACGGGTGCAATATGTAAAGCGCAAACTGCGGATGTTACGGTTATGGTTGACGGAATAAAGGAAGCAAAAGGAAAATTGATGATTGCTGCGGGAGACAAGTCAAATCCTCAGGAGATGAAATATGATATGGTGGAGGTGAAATCGACGGATCCGGTTGTTTGTGTTTTAAAAGATGTTCCTGTGGGGACTTGTAATTTATATGTTTACCAGGATCTGAATGATAATTATCGGTTAGATATGGACGATCAGAATCTTCCGGTAGAACCATGCTATACAAAGGAAAAAATGAAAGTGAAAGAAGGAGAGAATAAGATTGAGTTGAAGCTGTTGAATGTGAGGGAAATGATGGGTAAAAAGTAGTTGTCGGTCTTATTATTGAATATTGTGCATAAATTTATTATGATGAAACAACTACATATAAATCTAATTTTCCTTTTGATCTTCTTATCTGTTCCGTTTTTTCTTTCGGCACAGGATCGAAGCGGATATGTTACGGATAGTAAAGGAGAGCCTCTTGATATGGCGACGGTAGTGCTGTTTGCAGGTGAGCGGCAGGCTGCTGTTGCCGTAACAGATACGGCGGGAAGATTTGTTTTTTCTGTCACTGACGGAAAATATGTGATGAAAATCAGGAATATAACCTATAAGCCGTTAGAACAGGCGATTGATATAAAAGCAGGTAGGGTGGATCTGGGGATTTTTATGCTGGAAGAGAGCGCTGTTGATTTGCACGAAGTGGTTGTCTCAGCTTCGATGATTACACGTGAAGCGGATCGGTTTGTGTTGCGCGTTAATAATGTTCCGTCCATGCTGAATAAGGATGCATCCGAGATTCTCCGTTTAGCTCCCGGTGTATGGATTGATGATACCGGAGTTTACATAAACGGAATGAAAGGAACGAAAGTTTTCATAAATGAGAGGGAATTGAAGTTGCCGGAAAAAGAACTTGCCGCTTATTTACGTAATTACCCTTCATCTGATATTGCACGTATTGAAATCATATCACAGGCCGGGGCTGAGTATAGCGCCGATTCACAGGGAGGAGTGATAAGGATTATTCTTCGCAGACAGCCGGAAAATGGTGTCAGTGGAAATCTTATATTGGGAACGTCGCAGGGAAAATATATCCGTGATTATAAACCGTCGGGGACCGTGAATGCCCGTATCGGCAGGTTGACGTTGAATGCATTTGCTTCCGGAAATTTCAGGACAAAAGCTGAAAGCGAACTGTCGGTCATGCGTGCTTTTAACCGTGAGGAAGATCATCAGTTTCAATCACAATCCTATATGCACCAGAAGATGAATTACGGAGTAGGGCGGATGGGCGCTGTGTATGAACCGGATAATAAAAATAGTTTTGGTGTGGAAGTGGAGATCGCATCCAAAAATATAAAAAATCCATCTGCTGCAGAGACTGTTATTAAAGAGGATGGTGCGGAAATAAACGGAACCAGCGACTATCTCCAGGATGAAGACGATCGGAATATTTCCGCCACATTCAATTATATTTATCGTATGGATTCACTTGGATCTGCATTGAAATTCATTGCTGATTATACGGATAAGAAAGTGACGGGGGATAATGATTATCATTCATTTTCGGAAATAAAGAGTACTTTTGTTGGTGTACAGGACTTTACGATAGATTCGGTATACAGAAGCAATTCATTGTCTGACTACAGGATATTGACAGCAGACTTGTCTCTGTATAAGCAACTCGGGCATGGGATGAACTTCGCTGTCGGAGTGAAATATACGCGCAACGATATGTCCGATACGGTGTCTTATGCAAGTTTATATCATCAGAACTGGAAGCCGTTGCGGGATTATAGTTTTTCGATTGATTATACGGAAGATATAGGCGCTGTTTATGGAACATTTGCCGTAAGCAAGGGTGGTTTAAGTCTATCTGCCGGTGTGCGTGGGGAATATACTTACGTCAAAGGAAAGGGCGACGGTTTCCGTCATTCCTATTTTGATTTGTTTCCCAATGCGAATGTGACTTACTCGTTTAATGCCATGCGTACATTTATGCTGATAGGCCAATACTCACGGAATATACAACGTCCCAATTTCTGGTATCTGAATCCGAATCGCATTCAGTATTCCGATTATTCCTATATGATCGGAAATCCCAACTTGCACCCGACCTATATCCATCGTTTCAGTATGACGGCTGTTTATAAATATCGTTATGTCTTATCGGCAGGAGGGAGTTTGCATCGTGACCTGATACGTGAAGTTTGCAAGATTGATCCTACGAATCCGGATGTAACCTATATAACGCCGGAAAATCATCACATGGAAAATCATTATTACCTGGCTTTAAGCTTTCCGTTAAGCCTGGCGGATTGGTGTAGCGCGAATGTTAACCTTGTAGGAGTTAAACAGGATATACGAGGAACGGAAAATGATGAAAAAATGTCTCATTATCTTTATTTTAATAACGTAACGACAAATTTCACATTACCCCGGAAATTTTTCCTGGAGATTTCGTATAGCGGAACAAGTCGTTTGTACTCTGCGAATTCCGGTGTGAATCCCCGCCATCTTTTTAATGCAGTGTTCAAGAAACAACTGATTGATGACCGTGTTACCGCATCGCTGGGTGTGGAGAATATCTTTGACAGTAAAGTGTCCTATTTCTCAAATACGGAACGTTTTACGGTAAATTCCGATGGTCGCGAAGCATGGAGTTCGAGGTTTATTAAATTCAGTATACAGTATAACTTCAAGACCGGAAAATCTTTTAAGAAAAGAATCGTAGAGAGTTCATCCGAAAGTGAAAAAGGACGTCTTGAAAAATCCGGAAATAAATAAATGATGATTTACAAATAAAATGTGACAATAAACAATTAATTTTACACTCAAATTTATACAACTATGGACGATAGAGAAATGAAGGAAAATCCGTTGAATGAAAAAGAAAGTCTGGATCTTATAGCACGCATGATTCAGAATACACAGGGACGGCTGGAGCGGGGGGCTGGAGCTCCGATGCTTATTTGGGGATATGCTACCCTTGTAACAACTCTACTGGTTTGGTTAACAGTGAAACAAACATTAAATTATCATTATAATTATTTATGGTTCTTGATCCCTGTGGTTGGCTGCGTCTGTATGTTACTGAGAAAAAAACAACCGAAAGGAGTGCGTACATACATTGATCAGGTGGTTGGATATATATGGATTGTACTGGGAGGGACCGGTTTCCTTTTGTCCATGGTTTCTATCTTAAGTATTGCATGGAGTCTGCCTATTTTATTCATCATCATCATTATTATGGGTATGGGGTCAACCTTAACCGGATTGGTTACGGATTTTAAACCAATGGTTATTGGAGGTGTCTTTGGGTTGATTATAAGCATTCTACATTATTTGATTTCCGGTTATGATATCAAGATGCTTACTTTTGCATTTGCTTTTGTGATCATGTACATTATTCCCGGACATATTTTGAATTATAAAGCGAAAAAGGCATGTTTAAAGAGTTGAATCCGTTATTACATAGTGAGCTGCGGCTTGGGGTGATGTCGATACTGATCAGTGTCGAAAGTGCGGATTTTACCTATATACGAAAAGCGACGGGTGCGACGGCCGGGAATCTGAGCGTTCAACTCGAAAAATTATCGCAGGCCGGCTATGTCGTGATCGAAAAAGGTTATAGCGGAAAGATGCCGCGGACCACCTGCCGCATTACAAAAGAAGGCGTGAAGGCTTTCGGAGAATATGTGGAAGCGCTGCAGACATATATTACAAAAAAATAAATTTGTGATACGATAAATGGACAAGAGGCGTCGGTCTTTCTGTTTTCGTAGCTGTAAAATCCGGCGATAAAAAACTGTTTTGATTTTTCTGATCATCCATAATAAAGTGAATACATGGCTGAATCAAAAAATCAAAACAGTTTTTAGTTATATTCGATATTTCTATATCAATCTTTTCTGAAACGGGACCTGCCGTCCCGTTGAAAACTTTGGAAGCGTGACGATTGAAATTCTCCCCTTTCACGCGATTGCGCCGAACGGTTGAGGTTTTGCATGATGCTTGTCGACTGATGTGTTGTTCCCACATTATTATTTACATGGTTCCAACTGCCGTTGATGTGTTGGCTCCAGTTTCCGTTCGGATTCCTCCGGTAAATATTTCCGTCTTGTCCGGCATACACATGATTGTTGGTATGGGCTACTATTCCGTTGGCCCCATGGACGATGACTCCTTCTTTTCCTCCTGAAGTCTGATATCCGAATGCCGTTCCATGAGCCGTTGTTACATGCCCGGAACGCGCCCATTGATATCCGTTGCTTACGGTGGAATGTCCCCATTGAGCATAAGGATTATGTCCCTGATTGGTGTGTCCGTAAGCGCCTGTCCATGGATTGTAAGTATTCGCGGCAGTGCGTCCGCCATACCAACCTTGTGCGCTTGCAGAACGACCGTAACGCCCTGTTGCGGGATTATACCAGGCAGAAGTACCTGTAGCTCCGTAGGGACCATAAACTCTGCGTCCGGCGGCAAAACCTCCTGTCCAGGGATTATATACGGTGCCGACGCCGTAAGTACACGGCCAGGGGTGATAAACCGGATACATTCTTCCGGGAGGCCAATAAATATAGGGAGGATAATACCAACCCGTACCATAAACAATCGCTGTGCCAACCATGGCTCCAACTGTTGCTCCGATGATGAATGCGCCCAAGTATCCGCTTGTCGAGCAAGACTCGACAGTCGTGGAAGTCGGATTGATTTGCGTCACATAAGTTACATTGTATACGGGAGAACTCGGTGGGATCGTATAGATCTCTTCCGGTACGGAATCAGCTGTCTTCCAGGGCCCGTTAGGGGTAGTCGACATGAACCATACTGCCTGGAAACACATATAATAAAGATCCCCGACTTTGATGATTTTATCCTGGGTGTTGGTTGCATATTCCATAGAAGTCCCCTGTATGGGAGCAAACTTCGGGTCACCGTCGTAAGTGGCTTTTACCTTTGCTTCGGCTTCCGCTTTATTCACAATGACAGTTGTGGGAATTTGTGCCAGCATCACGGCGTCGGAAGCTTGTATGGTTCCCGGTACCGAGGCCAATACCTGGCCCTTGGGCGAGTCTTCGGGAATTTTTGCAAAATCGGCGGGGAGATCGTTTCCCGCATATGTCCAGGGGCCTCCAAACGCTTTGGACCGGAACCATCGCCCTGAAAGCAATATATAATATTGATTTTGAGCTTCGTCTGCAAAAACATCATTCTCTGAATTACTTACGTATAACAATCTTGTACCCGGAATTTTGGAAAACACAGGCGTTCCTTCCGTCAGGATCAATTCGGCAGGTTCATTACTATAAAAAACTTCCGGTACATCGGTTGTGGCATGAGGAGGAATTTGGTTTTTGACCTCATCAAAATTCTGTCCGGCAGGTAATGCGGACATTTCTTTTGGCAATGTTTGCGTTTGTTTCCAGGGGCCTTGTAAATAGGTGGCGGTAAGCCAAGCATCATTGACCAGCAGGAAATAATTTTTTGTAGATTTTTCGAAAAATAAATCCCAATTGGTATTTACTACAAACTGAATATCTGTTTTGTCTATGGGCGATAAAACCGGATCACCGTCTACTATCAATAAAATGGCCGGACTTGCACTGTAAAAGATTTTAGGAGGATCGTTTTTAGTCTGTACGGTTTGTGCTTTCACCTGTCCTTGTGTGTTCAGTTCAGCCATGATGCGGTCAGTCGAAAAAGATTCGGATTCCTTGGGGACCATGTCGAGGAACATTTTTTTCATTGATTCGGCGGTGTTCGAATCAAGTGAAGGAAAACGCACATCCTGATAATCGATGTTATGGAGGTAGGTCGTCCGTGCATCCTTATCTGTTTTAGTATTGCTTGTGAACGAAACAACTCCAAGAACTTCCTGTTTGCCGGCAGGAGTCAGACTGAATGCCATCCTTCCGGACAATTTCTTATAATTATCCCACTTATCTATCTGAGGCTGATAATATACCAGCGTCGCCTTATCATTTGATATTTGACGAGGCCAGCCGATATCTTGTGTAATATCGGTTTGTGCCTTGCTGTTTATAGATATGATACATATCAATGCAGCAAAACAAATTCTATTTTTCATAAATACATCATTTGAAATTTTACAAAAAGGGAAATGTGGAGCGTCTTCTAAAAATTAAATGATGAAGTTGCTTACTTCATCCCGAATACAGACACATTGGCCCGGCCCCTTAACACTCCCTTGGTGTCATACCAAAAATCAATCCGGCGGATACTTCGTTTGCCGACTCCCCGTAAGTCGATTATCCGGCTTTCTCCACCTTCGGGAATGTCTATTGCGGTAGGTATTTCGTCGGGAGCTCCGTTGTCATAAGTTATTTTCATCCTGACTAATCGCAAGGGAGCATCTGTAACCTTAAATTTTACCTTTCTGAAATTGTCGAAGGGCCCGACAACCTCGATACCGTCATGATCCGCAGTGAATTTGGCTTGTGTTGTACCGATGAGTCTCCAACTTCCGGGCGCGCCGGCTCTTGGTGCCCGTACTTTTTGTGCTGTTGCACTCCCGCTTATTAATGTCATTAGCAAGGCTATTCCTGTAATAATAAAAATGCCTGCCACCCAATTACGACCTGATTTTTTTTCATACGAATAAATATTTTAAAGGTAGGTATGGAACTCGCAGTAAGTTTTATTCATCGCCTTCGGCGTAAACAGTGTTTACATGCTTCGTTTCGTATCTTTTTCAGTGTTTACAGTTATGTTTTTTATTTCATGGTCTCCTGTCGAGTCTCTTTGTTCTTTTCGTAATTATTGTATTGTTCAGGAGACAGAGTTTGCCCAAGAGCTTTTTCTTTCTCCTCCTGAGCAGACCTCATGGCCTTTGCATTCTTTATCGTATTTATCATATAATTAAAAACATTTCTTTGTTTTTCAGATAAGCTGTTATAGATATTATCAATAACGAACTTGGTAACATGCTCTTGATTAGGTTCTAATTGTTTGGACTCTACTAATTGTTGCAAGATATCATTGAGATATTCTTCGTAAAAACTTGTGCTATCCATAATGTTATAATTTAAATTTATATTTATGAACATTTATATAGTACAAAGGTATTACTTTATATTAATAATTGCAATATTTTTATGTATAATTTTTTATTTTTTGCAAATAAAAAATTTATATTTACTTATAATATTGATGTTTAGTGCATTATGTTTTTTTCAATAATCTAGCTATTTGTTGGATTATTGAGGGTGTTTTTATGAAAATTCATTGTTGAAAAAATTATTATATATATATAAATTTGATTTGTGATATTATTATAATGGTAATATATTATTTTTTTCTATATTTGTGATGTTTTTTATCGTGCTCTTTTAAAAAAAAGAGTCTGGTGCTCGTAAAATTGTCAATATCAAACCGGATAGATATGTGGCGCGATGAGTTCTACATGAAAACAGGGGCATATATGTCAGTATCTTGTCGATCCGGCAATCGGGAATGCAGATTACGGGCAGTCTGGGGTTATTATAAAGTTTTGGATTAATAAAAAATGAATTGATTATGTTTAAGGTTGAAGTTGCATTATTGATATTAATCTTATCGTCATTGTCTATGACAGTATGTTCTCAAACAGATGGAGGCGTAAAAATTATGCCGAAGCAGGGGGATTTGTATGAAAGTACGAAGCAGTTGAATAATCCTTATTTCTTGCCTGCATGGGGTGAGAGACTTGGGAAAAAAGGATTTCTCCTTCCTTATCCTATTGGTGTTATGATCAATTCCTATATAGGAGAACAGGATGTTGCTATTTCCGATTTGACAATCGGAATTAATGATGCTGATGGAAATGTAATTATTCCTTCGACTTCCCTTGACCAAGTGGTAGGGTTTAGCCGTGTAAAAGCTACTGTAAGAAATATTAATGCACGTACTGATATCTGGATATTGCCGTTTTTGGATGTGTATGGTGTTTTCGGGAAGGCATGGGTTGAGACGGAAGTCAGTATCGGTTCTATTGCTAACCGGCCGGTTGATATGAATACCCAGGCTAATTTTAGCGGTTATGTTTACGGATGCGGAGCAATGCTGACGGGTGGTGTACGTTCCATATTCTTTTCGCTGGATTTTAATACGGTTTGGACTCATTTCGACGAAATGAAAAAAGATAATTCAGCCATGAATCTGGCGCCCCGGGTCGGATATATTTTTCATTTTAATAAACAGCCCGAACGAAATTTTTCATTGTGGACGGGTGCTGGCCGTATTTTTCTAAATAGTACCACTGTGGGTAGTCTTGCTCTATCCGATATTGCTCCTGATTTGGGGCAAAATTACGAAAATACCGATTGGTATAATGCGCTATCGCCGGCAGTACAGAAAATTGCGGATGATGTAGTGGCTAATTTTGTTGATAAGAATAAGGGTGATGTTGTTAATTATTCATTAAATAAACGTCCTGAGCGTAATTGGTGCATGATTCTCGGAGCCCAGTATCAGGTGAGCCGTCATTGGCAATTCCGTGTGGAGACCAATTTTCTGGGAGGTCGGAGATCCGGATTATTTAAGAGATAGATTATTACTGTCTTATCCAACTGGTTCCAAATACAATGTAATACGTAAATCCATCGGGCCCCATTGCGAAGTCAACTCCCATGCGGATGTTCAGTAATCGTGCCATCAGGTAGCGGAATCCGGCCCCGTAACCCCATGCCCATTCCGCACTTCCAAAATCGGAGAACTTGTCGAATCCTTTACCTACGCCTCCAAAACCTACAAGGCTCCACCGGCGTTGAAAATCCCAGCGTTCTTCCAGTTCGATAAGCATGGTGGTTTTGCCTTGGTAGCGGGCACTGGGCACTCCTCTCATGTCAACGAATGGTTTGATGTAAAAAGGGATATCACCGGCAACCTGTTGCATGTCGAAGCGGGTTCCTGTAATTAAATTATGGGATAACGGAATATAATAATATGCCGCCCCTTCAAACTGCCCGTACTTGTAATCGCTGCCGAATGCGGGATGGCTCCAGTCGGCAGTAATATTTACCTTTAGTCCTTTATTGGGTGTGAAAGTATTGTCCCGGTTGTCATATGACGCCTTTATCCCGAGCTTGCCGATATTTCCGCTGATATAATCAGATACAAGCGAATCGATTTTTTCTTGTAAAGGTCCGGCTGCAGGATTTTTTACTTCTAATTTATTGTGCATGAAAAGGTATTCCAGTCCCACGTTGAATCTCGGGTCTCTCAGTTGCTTCGTGACAGAGAGGAATGCGGGAATGGTTCGGATATTGAATTCGGATTCAACCTCTTTGTTTAATTTATCTATATTGAAATAGTAGTCCATATTAACATTACCATACGCTGCGCCTATAGTATAGCGGATACCCCATTTTGAAATACTGCCGGTTCGTCCTCCTCCCAGAAACCAGGAGCCATTGAGGGTTCCTCCCCCGAATGCTGTTGTTATATCAGGAGGCATGGGTATCATCCTTCCGTTTAGGTTGCGGGGTTTATTCGGCTGAATGAAAACAGGCGCTAAGCCTCCTCCGAATCCTCCCAGGGAGGGTTCGGTAATAATAACCGGTATCGGTATAAAACCCTTTTTATTTATGATAAAATCGCTGAGGTCAAAATAATTGTCTAAAGTGTCCTTGAAGATAATTTTTGATTTTTCTTTCTGTTCTTCCTGGGCGAAAATACTGTTTGCGGACAATAGGAATATTGTTGTAGATAAAAATATTGAAGTGATTTTCTTTCTCATGATTATGATGTTTAATACTGATTTCATATAAGAGAATTCTGTTTTCCTGAATTCATTCTATGTTTTAAAATGCTTCATTGAAATTAAAGTAGAATCCTTTGGTATCTCTGCCTATGCCGAAGTCTAAGCGAAGAGCCATGCGGGGTTGTACTTCAAAGCGGTAGCCAATCCCTCCATTAGGCAGGAAGTCGTTAAATCCCAAATCAGGTGCGATCGTCCCACCGGCTAACCAGATTACGGCCCCATGTTTGCTTCTTTCTCCGTTTTTTTTATAAAAGTCATGCCGGTATTCTGCGATGGCAAACATCATATTCTTATCCCTGTATTGCCCCCAAAAATATCCTCTCAGATCAAAAGGAGTGCCTAATTGCGACATTTCTCCGTAAGGCACATCTCCCGTGGTAAAGCGCCCCCGGATCTGCATTGCCAATGTTTGTCCGGGCTTAAATAGCCGGATGTAATGCCGGGTATCTATATTATAAATCTGATAATTATTATCTCCTCCAAAATATTTTCCGTAAAACATAACTTGTGCCAGTACATACCAGCCTTTCCATGCATTTACTTCTACATCCCGCGAATCAATCAGAGCGTGAACTCCTAAGCCTATGTTAAACGGCTTGTCATTATATTTAATATAATCAGAGTTTGTGGCAACGCCTGTCGAGGCATCTGTTCCATGTGTATAATTAATATCTAATGCCCCTCCCACAAAGTAGGTCGGTTTGAATTGCCAGAATACCTGTGGGTTAAATTGAAACCAGTTGCGTTTGTATTCTGTGGTAGAGTCGGATTTTTCCGTATTTTTCCCATTCTCGTATCCTATCCCGAAATAATTATCAGGCATATTTTTATACCAGATGTCGGCATTGATCCGTAGCTTATCGTGATTCCAGAATGTAGCTACTTTAGAGGACAGGAAGAATGCGCCGGTCGTACTTATGCCCAGTGTGACGGGGACGGAGGAGCGTTGCAATGAGGGGCTTTTTTTGTCCGTAAGGAATGACATCAGTGCTCCTCCGGCGATGGAAAATCCCAGTTCGGGGGTGTAGCCCGGGCCTAATACCGGTGTTATCAGGAAGTCTCCGTTTTTTTCTTTTTCTGCCTGCTTTATTTGCCAACGCTTCAGAAAACCGATATGTTTCAGCGTTTCGGCATCTGCAATGTTGGCATTTTCCTGGCTCCATAATAGTGTTGTAGAGAATGCCATCCATATAAATAATAATACTTGTTTCATGACTTTTCTGTAATAATGAATTCAATCTTTATTTTACCGGTAGCGATACAAAACACAGCGATAATGACATTCCTTCATTCCGGTTCGCCTTATCGGATATGTCGCGTTTTGTATTCTATGCTATATAATTATAACAAATGTATGTAATATTATATTTGTTTGCAAATTATTAATTCGTTAAACTTTGTTATTTATTTGTATTATATTGGTAGTAAGCGACTATTATTTGAATGATGGTTGTGAAAAAATAATTATTATCTGTGCTTTTATTTGTAAAAAAAATAGATAATCGAAAAAGGTTGTGTTTGTTCAACTGGGAGTGGCAGACAATGAAGGGTGCTTTTGGGTGTATATATAGAAATAAAATATCTTAGTAATTGCTTCTATCGTTAAATAGTGCTATATTTGCTGTTACAGTTTGAAGTATTGCGTGTAAATACATATCTGTTATAATATGATTATTACTTTTTTAGATGGATGTTGTTGAACAAATTAAATGTTATTTAAGGGCTAATAAGTATTACAAGAAATATTTACAGACTCGGGTTAATGATATGAGATATTTTTTCAGGAGTTGTAGGTATTATGTGAAGTATTATTCGATTACAAAAGATAGGGATATAGAAGGTAATACCCTCTACTTTATTATAGATCCGGAAATAAAACATCCCGGGCTTTCCGACAGGTATAAAGCCATTGTCGGTTGTTATTACATTGCAAAGCAAAACGGATTTGACTTCAAAATTATTTTTGAAACCCCTTTTTGCCTGAATGATTATTTAGATGTAAACGAGTATAACTGGGTAGCGGATCGGAAAGATTTAAGTTATAGTTTAAAGAATTCAAGGGTAATCCCTTATAACGGAGGCGGAAAGGTGCCCTGTTTGAAACGTTCGGTAAAACAATATCATGTATATAGTTATATCGGTTATGATATTCTTGAGGTGAATAACGTTCCGGATTATAAAAGGTTATGGGGCATATTTTATAATTCGTTATTTAAACCGAAAGACTTTATTGTACAACGTATAGCGCAAACCGGCTTTGTGAAGGATCAATACATTGCTGTTCACCTCCGGTTTGTGAATGCATTGGAACATTTTGAAGGAGACCAGTTTAATCATCTCTCCGCAGAGAAAAAAGAATCCCTGATTCAGCGATGTATAGCTGGAATCAAAAATATTATTGCGGAAAATATAAGTCTTCCAGTACTTGTTTTTTCAGACAGTAACGTTTTTTTAAATCGTGTAAGAGAACTTCCCGTACATGTTCTGGAGGGAGAGATCGGACATATTTCATTTGAGAGTAGCAGGGACGTTTTTGTAAAAACGTTTCTGGATTTTTATATGATCAGCTATGCTAAAGAGGTTTTTGTGATACATGCGCCTGAAATGTATGGTACCGTCTTTTCTTATTATGCCGCTCTTGCAGGAAATAAAGATGTTTTCACCGTTCAGGTATAGTTCTAATAAAAGAGATTAGGCAAATGAATATATTGGTAATAAATCCTGTGCTTTATTCTGCGGAAAACCGAATAATACCTGAGGTTAAGACGATAAAAGAAACCATGATCTATAGTATGTGTCTGGGGTTCGTATCGAATGGACATCGTGTGACATTGGCTGCTTCTGCAGAGTTTAAGCCTGTCGAAGAAGAAGACTATGAGATAGAGGTTCTCTTTTTTAAATCACAGTTCGTCCGGCTGTTTCCACCGGCATTGATTCCTTATTCGTCCGGATTTTATAAATTTTTGAAATCCGATCATCACCGGTTTGATATGGTTCTGTGCAGTGAGGTTTTTACATTTCCGACTTTGTTCGCTTCTATCATATGCCCTTCTAAAACCGTGATATGGCAGGAGATGACTGTTCACCAGAGTATCTTCCGGAAGATGCCGTCAAAATTCTGGCATCATGTAATCATTCGTTTGTTTATCAGAAAGGTCAGATGTGTAATACCACGTTCAAAGCGTGCTTATGCGTTTATCAGCAGATATATGAAGAATGTTTCGTCAACCTGTGTCGATCATGGAATCAATACGTTAAAATTTCGCTTTTCTGAAAAAAAAGAGCGGTATATTATCACTTCTTCGCGATTGATAAGTGGTAAAAATATTGAAAGTATAATCGAGATATACGGCAAATTGATCCGGATAAAAGGGTATGAAGATATCCGGTTACTGATTGCCGGCAGGGGTGAATTGCAGGAGTCATTGGAGCAATTAGTAGCGAAGTTGGGCTTGCGGGGGCATGTTTTGTTTTTGGGCTTTCTTAATCAGCAGGATTTAAATAATGCGATTAAACATTCATACGTATTTTTAGTAAATACGTTACGTGATATGAATATGGTTTCTATTCCGGAATCAATCGCTTCGGGAACACCCGTTATTACCAATCTATTGCCTGCTTCAGCCGATTATATAGCAAAGGAAAAGCTGGGTGTCGCAAAGGATCACTGGAATGAATATGATATAATAGAAGTGATAGATAATAATTCGCTATATGTATGTAACTGTCTTAATTACAGGGAACAACTGTCAAATAGTTACAGTACGAAGAAAATAACCGATATTTTTATGGAGTTTTCCCCAAATAGATAAATCGTGAATTTTCAGGCGTAGCGTAGGAGATACAAGGCTGAATTTTCAGGTAGCGGCATATATTTTTTCAAGGGCGGAAATCAGCGCTTTTTTCGAGTACAATGTCTCATAAACATCTTTTTGTGCAGCCTTCATTTTTTGGATGTCGGTTTTTAGCAGAAGAGTTTCCAGTTGTCCGGATAAGCTTGTCATATCGGCACATTTGAAAAATAGGCCGCTGTTTTCCATGACACATTCCCTGAAAAAGGGAATATCGGATACCAGGACCGGTATCTGAAATTTATATGTGAAAGCAAGAACCCCTGACTGTGTGGCTGATAAGTACGGATATACGACACATGCCGCACGTTCAAACAGCATTCTGACTTCTTCATCTTTTATATATCTGTTAATAAACAGGATGCGCGGATCATTGTCATGAGGAAAATATATTGAACCGCATCCGGCGATTATTAATTTATATTCCGAAAGATTTCTATTGTTTTTAAATGCATTGTACAGGAGTTCTACTCCTTTATAAACGCCAATGTTTCCGAAAAATAAGATGTATTTGTCAATACCGTGAAGTTCCGGACAGTTTTTGTCGCCGTTAATGATTGCATCTGTGATTAATGATGGAAAAGGATGATAGAATACATTTTTTTCAGGATAGATTTTTTTTAATAGCTCATACTGATTTTGGCTGCATGTTACAAGGTTGTTTGTTTGTGTTATATTTCGTTTTTCTCCATACTCCAGGTAAATGTTGAATAAACGGTCTTTTAATGTCTTTAGTGATTTCTCATGTGGTTTCAGATCATGTACGGTATAGAAAACTAAGCCATATTTTTTTAGTTTGGAGATAATCAGGTTGCAGGTATAATCTCCTGTCAGCAGATGGATGATGTCTATTTCATGCTTTTTACATATTTCATCTGCTTTCTTTACGATTATTTTTGCGTATATTTTGTTGAAGTATTTATCCCGTTTATTCTCCGGGGCTTGCAGAAAACTGATGTTTTTTTTTTGATTTTCGTCAAAAAAAGGTTTGTAGGATATATGATCGTCTACAGTGATGGTAAAGACTTCCAGATGTGCAGATTCGGATGCCGCACGTATAATATTGGCAGCAAAAGGGATCATGCCGTGTGTTGCTTCCGAGCATATATATAATATCTTTTTTTTTGCCATTCTGCTATTTTCTGAAATTAGAATATTTGTCTATGATAAAACTTTTGGCGCCGGATAAGATCGTTTTTGGAAATGTAAAATAGATGGCAATCATGCATAAGCCCCAGTATATGAGCCTCCACAGGATCTGTTCCGTATGGTAAAATATGATTCCGCCTCCGGCCAGGGCTACTATAGATACGATCAGAGTCTGTGTCGAAAATGAAATCTTTACTGTTTTGCGAACCGAGATCAGGTAACAGATGAACATGAAAAAGAATGAGATTCCATAAGCGATGGCAATGCCCATAAGTCCGATTTGTTTGATTAGTAAATAATTAGAGAATAGGCTTACGATGGAGGATACAAATGCAATATATAACATTCGCATCGTATTTTTCTTGGCTTGGAAGATTGCAGCGATAAATGCCTGCAAGGCGTATCCCATCTGAGCAACACACAAAACGTACAGGTAGATGATACTGCTTTCATATTCGGTATCAACGAGTTTTCCGTAGAAAGATTTCAGAATGAATGATAGTGTTATGACAACACCTGTAAGCAATAGCAGATATGAATTCAATATAGAGGAATAATAGCGGTCCCTATCCTTTGAATTCAGTTGCAATACGGAAGTTTCTTGCCAGGCCTGGAAAACGATGACAGCCAATAGTTCAATGATAGTGGCAAATTTGAGTACCGTAGAAAACTGTCCTGCCTCGTAAAACCCGTAATAGTAGTTAATAAAGTATATATATGAATTTCCGATTACCCACATAAATGAAACAACCATGATTAAGGGGCTGCAGTATTTTAACAGCATTCGGATTATTCCAGTGTCGGTAACGCGTAGAGAAAAATAATTACGTACAATCGATAATCTTATTTCTATATACGATATGATAAACAATCTGGCCAGTATATTAGCAATGAATATTCCTTCAATGTTCCATTTTAAACAAACTACAAAAATAATGCTGAATATGGCTATTAGGAAGGTTGATAATATACCACATCCCACAAACAGTTTTGTGTGTCCGAGTCCGCGTACTATTTGTATTTGCACTTCATAAAATGACATTGTCAGTAATAATCCGAGAATATAATATCCGCACCGTATAGGAATGAATGCTGATACAATAAAAAATAACAAGGATGCGATGACCATTGCGAGGAGGATAAGCCGGTAGCTTTGGTTAATGACGGCTTTACGGTTGTTTTCGTCGTTGTTATCTATCAGAAAACGGAATACTCCGTCCCGCAACTGTATATTGACAAACGGCATGATTAAAAAGATTGTCATTAAGGCGGTATTATAATAACCTAAGTTATCAGGTGTAATAAAAAAGGTATAAAGCGGGAATATGAGAAACATGATAAGTCTGGCTCCCAGATTGCCGACCCCGTAAATAAAAATATCCTTAATGAACTTTTTGTTGCGGTTTTGCTCTATCATCACTATGATTTTTGTATACCATCATTTTTGATGACAATGAAACGCTGTTTATACAGTGAACCGATAGCTTTTTTGAAACTTTTTTTGCTACAGGAAAAAAGCGAATAGATCTCGTTAGCGTCGCTTTTATCATTTACCGGCAGGTATCCGTTATTTTCATCGAGAACCTCCATTATTTTTTTTGATATAGGATCTACTTTGTCATATCCCAGCGGATAGAGGCTTATATCTATTTTATCGTCTGTACGTATTTCTTTGATATATCCTTTGCATTTTTCTCCAATGGAAATCCGTTTGAATATTTCGTTATGATATAACAAGCCCCAATGCAGGTTATTTATGATGACTTTATATCCCAGTTCCGTTTTATCTGCAATCAGCAGATCGACTTCTTCGTTTTTATTATATGCCGGAGGTATGTTGTCCAGGAATTTATCTATGCGTGATGAGGCGACGATGCGTTTGGTGATGAAGTCGGAGTAGATGTATACCAGATACTTTTCCCCTTTTATCATATCTGTTTTCTGCTCCTGAAAAGGGACCAGCAGGTCTTTCATGATGCCCCAATCCAGGAAAGCTCCTACAGTTGATATCTCTCTGACTCTCATAAAAACGAATTCCCCGACTGTGCCGGCAGGTTTGTCTGTTGTTGCGATTAACCGGCCTTCGTTATCATGATATATAAAAACTTCGACATCGTCCCCGACAGAGAGATCCTGCGGAACATATCGCCGGGGCAGAAGAATTTCGGTGCTGTTGCCTCCATCTAAATAAACGCCGAAGTCTACCGCTTTTATGACCTTTAGCTTGTTGTATTTCCCTATTTCCAACTGATTCTATTTTTGAGCAAAATTAGAAATAATAAATGAAAACGTGAAACAATAATTAATAATTTGTTTCGTTCTAAAGTTAATATCGTATCTTTGCATCCGTTTTTAAAAAAATAAATATGAAGCACCCCCTTTTACCTGTGATATTTTTGATCATCATGTTTAGCTCCTGTAGAACTCCGAAAGATATCTCTTATTTTCAGGGAATTGAAAGTTTGACATCGGAACAGCGGGAAGCCATGAATCAGAAATATATCCCGAGAATATGTATTGACGACCAGTTGATTATCTATGTGACTTCTCCCGACCGGGAGACTGTTGCTCCGTTTGCACCTCCTCCTTTTGGCTATTATCTCCCGGGTGAGTCGGAAATAGGTATTTCTGCGACTACTCAGAATCTTTTCACTTATCTTGTCGATGAAAACGGTGATATAAATTTTCCGGTATTAGGGCATATTAATGTTGTGGGTAAGTCTATCAATGAAACGATCCGGATGATGGAGGGGATGATAAGAGAATATGCTCCTCAGGCTGTCGTAAATGTACAGATTGCTAATTTTAAAGTCGGCATATTCGGAGAGGTCAAGACTGCAAATTTGTATACGATAAAGACTCCGCGTGTCTCTATTCTTGACTTGGTTGCTATGGCCGGAGATCTGACCATCATGGGAGATCGTAAGAACGTGTGGCTTCACAGAGACAATAACGGGGAAAAGGTTCAGGTGAGAATGGACCTGACGGATCCTGCGATTTTTGCCTCTCCCTATTATTACTTACAACAGAATGACATGGTTTATGTGATGCCGAATGATGCACAAATGAGAAATTCTAAATATAGCAATAACGATAATTTCAAATTATCTGTGCTGTCGATAATGATATCTTCACTTGCAGCATTGGTGTCTTCTTTTAATCTCATAAGAGAGATGAGTCGTTAGTGTGTGTTGTTTGTTACTGTATTTAATTGATTCTGTATGATTTATGGAGAGCAAAAATAAAGAGACTGTAAGTTTAAAAGGGATATTGGTAGGCTATTTACATCGATGGAAATTATTCTTAATCGTTTTCATAATTTCATTTATACCGGCTATACTGTATCTGACATTTTATCCGCGTACATACGAATTTCTGATAGGTGTTAAGTTTCAGGATGAAAAAGACTCGGGTTTGGGGAGTTTTGGTATTGGTGAGGCGGCAGGTTTGATGAAGTCTTTCGGAATCGGCTCCGGTGGGGGAAGTCTGAATCTGGATGATGAAGTGGCCATCCTGACCTCCAATAGGATGTTGAGTTTTATGATTCTTGATTTGGGTATAAATGTCTCATATACAAAGCCATACTCTTTCTATAATATGTATCATGAGTCTCCGTTAAAATTAACGGCTGATTCGCTTACGATGAAAAATCTGAGTGATCGGTATGATTTTAAAGTATCGGTTACACCCGGAGAAATAAAGGTGAAAGCAAGCAGTAAGTTCGGCGGATTAAATGAAACCCTTATTTATAAATCACTTCCGGCAGATATAAAGATGGGTTCGGACAAATTTATTCTTGATTTTAATCCGGACCAAATGGCCGGGGAATCTTTTCGGCTGGAGATCCGGTGTCAGCCGGCCAGCTGGTTGGCTGAAGATTTTGAAAAGAGTATTGAAGTGGAAGAAGTGTCAAACTCTTCAAATGTTATTTTACTGACCTGTTCTGACCATTCTGTCGGAAGGGGGGTAGATCTGCTGAATACGCTCGTGTCCAAATATAACGAAGACATGGAATCATACAAGCGTGGTGAAGATCGTAAAACCATGGATTTTGTTGACGGCCGTATTACAAATATACTGGCTGATCTGGCGAAGGTTGAGATGGATATACAGGTGTATAAAACTAAAAATGAAATGACGTTGCTGGAATCCGATGTTATCCTGTATACGGAAACGCTGAAGGAACTGCAAAGTTCGATTGTTGAAGCGGAGGCACAGTCCCGTCTTGTCGATATGCTTGATGAATATGTGAAAGACCCTGTAAATAAGGATAATATTATTCCACCTTTGTTTTCTGCTGCAAAAGGAGAACAGGGCGGAGCTATCGAAAAATACAATGAGGCTCTTATTCTGCGTGACAGATTTCTGAGAAATTCAAATGAAACCAATCCGATGTATGTAAATGCTAATAGTCAGGTTGAAAAGTTGCGTGAAGGGGTTTATGTTATGATCGAAAATGCCCGGAAGGGAGCGAATGTTACATTGAATGAACTGAAGTCAAAAGAGAAAATAATGTTTTCAAAAATGAAGACGGTTCCCGAGAAAGAACGTGAATACATAGATCTTCGTCGTAATCAGGAAATACTTCAGGGAATGTATCTTGTGCTTTTACAGAAGCGTGAGGAGACTGCTTTGTCATTATCAAAAGAAACGGACCGCGCGCGCGTTATACAGCCTGCTTTTGTGAAGAAAAAACCTCTTGGCCCCAGGAAATTGTATGCGGCAATGGGAATGCTGGTTATGACGCTTGTTATTCCTATCGGATATTTGTTTGTAAAAGATATTTTTGTGTCGATTAAGGAAGAATACAAAAATACGAAATCGTGATTTATCTTCGGTTATTTCATCTCATAAAGTGACACAATGCTTCTGCTTTTGCAAAGCGGAAGCATTGTTCGTTTTTACATGCATGATTGTTGTTCAATTTTAATATCAAGGAATATTCTTAATTGTTTTGCGGTAAACTTCGGCTGTCTGTTCCGCAATCTTATCCCAGTTATAAGGACTCAAATCATAAGAAGGTTTTCTCTTGTCGTTCATTTTGCGTACCAAGGCTTCACTTAGGTTCGTGTTTGCAGGGTCATTATACCGGAAATAACAGGAGGACGGAAGATTAACTTCTTTATTTGCCGGAATATCACTTGCCAGGACCGGTAACCCGTAACTCATGGCTTCCAGCAGTGAAATAGGAAGTCCTTCATGAGAGGATGGAATTACAAATAATCCGGCGTACGAAAGCAGTGTCTGCAATTTAACTCCTTTAATAAAGCCGGTCAATACGATGCCGTTTTTGTTGGCTGATGATTTCAGATTTCGGGAATAATCATCCTCTATATCGGCGTCTCCGGCTATAACAAGTTTATATCCGGATTGATTCAGGCTCAAAAACGCTTTTATTAGCAGGTGAAAGTTTTTTTCCGGAACAAAACGTCCCATGGCGAAGATGTACTTATGCGCTTCTATCCCCAGTTCATTCAGATAAGTAGTGTTATCTGCTATTATCGGTGCGGATACTCCGTTATAAATAAGGTGTGCATCCTTGCGTCCGTATTTCTGTTTGATGATATCATTTATGACATTTGATATAACGATTACCTCATTTGCAAATGTACAACCCATACGTTCACCGAACCGCAACATGAATTTAGCTGCTTTCCCCCATTTCTCCCTGTCGTAGTCCGGGCCGTGATGTGTAAAAACGACTTTCATGCCGAGTAAACGCGCAAATGGTGTCAGGATAGCCGGTCCTACGGCATGAATATGTACGATGTCGGTACGAAACTTCCGTTTAGCCGCCCAGATCGCCCGGAAAGTATGAAGAATGGCCTCAAATGATTTCTTTTTGTTGTTAGGGATGTCGAAAAGCGATACGCCTTTATATGAAACCAGCTGATCCTTTACATAGTTTTTGCGACGGATAACGGTCACATCATATCCTCTTTCTGCCATGCGCGGAAAAAGTTCTTCACAGTGTGTTTCAACTCCACCGAGAATGTTCGGAATACCGCGTGTACCCGTTACAACAATTTTTATTTTTTTTTCAGGGATTGCCATCTCTTCTCAAATCGCCTTGTCGCGGATCCTGTCCTACATCATACCAGCGTTTGTCCAGACAGGCCGGTTTTCCTGTCATGCTTCTCCATTTGTTTTTCATGACCCATTTCAGGGGATGCTTTATGTATTTCTTAGTAACAGGAGCAGCCGTTCCTACCATCCAGCAGTTTTTCGGACATGTACGAACTTTTTCCCGTACTTTCTGCGCCTGTTCACTGTTCCATATTTTGTCAAAATCCGGTGTGTTACGTATATTACCCATACTTTCCATCCAGTAACATTCTTCCAGTCCGTTACACGGATAAATGTCTCCGTACGGTTCTACGAAAAAGTTTACGCTTCCTGCTTCACAAGGCAACATCCGCCTGTTTCCTTCAATGTAGTTGATCAATCCCATATTGAAGAATGCACGGAACCATGACTTCGGATGCGATTCTTTCAGTTGCATGTTTATCAGCTTTTCGAAATTACGGCAAACCTCTTCCCGGTTGGTTATCACATTGTCCGATTTATGAAAATAATATGAATTGTGAAATGCCGCAGTTGCAAATTCAAGTCCCATGGCGCGGCTTAACTTATACAGCGACAACATATCTTTCGAATTATTGTTCGATACCGTACATCCGAAGCCAATATCTTTCAGGCCTATTTCCTTGAGTGCGAGTAATGTGCGCAAGCCTTTGTCGAATCCACCTTGGTGTCCCCGTAGTTCGTCGTTTTTGCAGGATAACCCTTCTATACTGATACGGATTCCTATCCGGGGGAATTTTTTTGCGAGATCGATTACGCGTTCTTCCAACCAGCCGGAAGTAGAAATCACCACACGCGGGGCTTTTGTATAGCAAACCCGGACCACTTCTTCCAGATCTTCACGTACAAAAGGCTCCCCTCCTGTCAGATTGATGAATTTTACCGAAGGCAGGCGTTTTATTTCATCGGGGGTTATTTCTTTTGAGCGTTCTGTAGGATTGTCCCATATATTGCACATTTTACAACGCATCGGACAACGGTACGTCAGAATAATGCACATATCGGTAGGTTTACAAGGCTTAACGGTCATAAATATTTATTAGTTTATTATAGAACGATTCGGAACCGAATTTATTTTGTGCATGATCTGATATTGTCCGAAAATCGTATGAATCTGTAAAATAATGGAAGCCATCGTTAATTTTATTTTTTAATTCGGAGACATCCCCCGGATGAAACAGAAAGCCGTTTTGTCCTTCCTCTATTAATTCCGGGATGCCTCCAATGCGTGATCCTACTACCGGAGTACCCATACAAAGGGCTTCGATAATACTAAACGGATTGTTTTCATACCATCCGGAAGGGAGGATCAGGAATCGTGCTTTTTGAACGATCGGATACAATTTATCCGGTTGCATATGGCCCAGAAATTCAATGTGGGCGGATGCATATTTTTTTTGATAAGAATCAAGCAACGGGCCTCCTCCTATTACTTTAAGCGGATAAGGTAATTGTTCTGCTGCCTTAAGCAGCGTGTCAACCCCTTTTTCCGTCGATAGTCTTCCGACATAGCAATAATAGTTTTCTTTTCCTGTTGACGGAACCGGTTTTTTTGGCATAAAGTTATGCAACACTTCTATTTGCTCCGCAGCATAGCCGGCTTCCGTCATTTTTGTTTTTAAGAAATAACTGGGACTGATAAATTTATCCGTAATGGCAGACAGCTTTTTCCTGTTCCAGAAGCAGGCTTCCATCCAGGCCAGTAAACTGGCAATATGGCTGTTTTTCATGCATTTGCCGGTGAATACCTTGGATTTGTTCCGGAAGCAATCTTCACATATTTTGCCGTTGCGCAGACAGATATAAGAGGGACAAATAAGTTTATAGTCGTGCAAAGTCCAGACGGTGCGTATTCCTCTTTTATGAGCAATCTGTGCCACCAAAGGTGATATGTAGGAGTGTATGTTATGTAAATGAACAACGTCCGGCTTAAAGTCAGAGAGCAACTGATTGAATTTATGCGAAACTTCACGGGAATAAAACAGCCTTGTTACTGCAGACAGCTTGCCGTATGTTCCTGAAAATGAGAAACTGACTTCTTTCGGAAAATAGGACTCCCATTGTGAAGGTACATTCTGCGGATGCCTGACACTGAAAATCGCCGTATCATGTCCTTTCTCCTGCAGTAACTTCTCAGTGCTGAATACAGCCGTACAGTCACCTCCTCTGTGATAGTAAAATTTATTTACGAAGAGAACTCTCATACTGCGACTGTTTGTTCGTTGTTTATTTCTTTTTCCTGAACAGATAATACGGAGTATTTATTCATATCGGAAAAAACAAGTCCGAGTATCATCATGATAAACATCCCCCTGTTGTGGGTTATGGTTGCGTCGGAAGTGCATTCTATGATGAAAAATACAACAATCATAAGGGCGATGAATGCTTCTTTATGGAATCCTGCCTTGAAATATTTTATGGCTTTTATGGTCAGTCTTATCCAGAAACTGAAAAACAGAATAATCCCGACAAAGCCGAACTGGGTAAGGGCCGGATAATAAGTATCGGCAAGAAAATCCGGCGCGTGTTTCGCTATACCCGGCATGTTTTCCATACCGTATTTTGCGTATATCGGCGAATAGTAAATAGCGGAAGCGTAGGTTGCATAAGTGCCGAAACCGGTTCCGAACGGAATATAATCCATCAGTATGACTGTCGAGTAGTAGTACAAAGCCATGCGCGCGAATAAATCATTTGCGGTGCGCCCGCTTCCGAATCCTCCGGTGATGAAGTAGAAATATATTTTCTCCCATGCCACGACGATCGTAAGGGCGATGGCAATTGCTATGAATAGTAGGTTCCTTGAATTTAGTTTCATCTGGAACGATTGGTTCAGGTAGAAAATCATCAGCGAACAGAATGCAAAGAAACCGAAGTGTTTTGAGCGCCCGGAGAATATACCCAAAGCAAGTATAAGGACGAAGATGATCTTATCGGTTTTTGTATAGTTGCTGCAATACAGGTAAAATAATGCCAGGATAGAAGCGGCTGTTGCTAACCGTGAAGGATGCACGAACGTATAATCGATGAGATTCGATACCGGAATCGAGATTCCTATGACAAAAACATATATACTGCATAATGCAATGATCTGTCGGATCAGTGTTTTTTGGTTATCACTGAATTCAGGCTTTATGGCATATACGCAGAAAAACGAAAGATAGGGTTTTATTTGTATGACGAAATCCGTTAAAATAGCTGTTGTGCTGTTTGATCCGATGGCAAAGGAATAAATGAGATAAAAAAGAAAAATGCCTAACGTAATTAAAAATAATCTGTCAAATTCCCATGTTTTGGACCGGAGGACTTTATAACCAAAGAGTAAAAAAAGTAAAACGGCACATATCTCATCGACATAGCTGAATCCCAGATAGTTGATGACGTCATAAAACATCACCCCGAAAATCAGAGTGAATAAGGTAAGATTAAAAAATTGTCTGTTTATAAAATTCTGTTGTATGTCTGTAATATCCTGCATACGGTATTGTTTTACTTATAACGTATAAACCGTTTTTTTATTATAATCAAAAAAAATGCTTGCAAAGATAAGGGAATTCTTTTACCTTTGCCAGACAATTAAGAATTAAGAATGAAAATCTTTCTTTGATGTTAAAATTGGAAATGTGTCACTTTATGAAGTGAAGTGATTAAGAAAGAGGTAAATTTAGAATTTTGAAACTTTTAAAAAGCATGAAAATAGCGATAGTAGGAACGGGTTATGTCGGTCTTGTGACCGGAACCTGTTTTGCCGAAATGGGTACGGATGTATATTGTGTCGATATAGACAAAAATAAAATCGAAGGATTACAAAACGGTATTATTCCGATCTATGAACCGGGCCTGGAAGAACTAGTCCTTAAAAATTATAAAAACGGCCGTCTTCATTTTACAACCGATTTGACAGAGATACTGGATCAGGTGGATGTATTATTTAGTGCAGTCGGTACTCCTCCGGATGAAGATGGTAGCGCTGACCTGAAGTATGTGCTCGATGTAGCCTGTACTATCGGAAAAAATATGAAGAAATATGTGCTGGTTGTAACAAAGAGTACGGTTCCGGTAGGCACAGCCGATAAAATAAAGCAGGTGATTTTCGAGGAACAGGAAAAGCGCGAAGTATCGATTGAATTTGATATTGCATCCAATCCTGAATTTTTGAAGGAAGGGGCTGCAGTGACGGATTTTATGAATCCGGACCGTGTAGTTGTCGGTGTTGAAACCGAACGTGCTCAGAAACTGATGACAAAATTGTATCATCCTTTTCTTTTGAATAATTTCCCGGTGATATTTATGGATGTCCCATCGGCAGAGATGACTAAATATGCTGCCAATGCGATGCTTGCAACACGGATCAGTTTTATGAATGAAATAGCAAACCTTTGTGAGGTGATGGGCGCTGATGTCACAATGGTACGGAAAGGAATCGGTTCCGATACGCGTATTGGACACAGTTTCCTTTATGCCGGATGCGGATACGGCGGATCCTGTTTTCCGAAGGACGTCAAGGCATTGGTGAAAACAGCGGCGGAGAATGGCCGCCCGATGCGAATATTGCAGGCCGTAGAAGAGGTAAATGAGGCGCAGAAACATATTTTATTCCATAAGTTAAACCTGCATTATGAAGGAAACCTGAAAGGAAAACGGATCGCTTTGTGGGGATTGTCATTTAAGCCGGAAACCGATGATATGCGTGAGGCGCCGGCATTGGTTATCATTGACGATTTATTGAATGCCGGATGCGAAGTGATTGCATATGATCCTATCGCAATGCACGAGACCAGACGGCGTATAGGTGACAGTATCCGGTATGCCGGTGATATTTATGCTGCCACGGATAAAGCCGATGCATTATTGCTTGTGACCGAATGGAAGGAATTCCGGTTACCTTCATGGGGAATTGTGAAGGAAAAAATGAATACTCCCTTGATTATTGACGGACGGAATATTTATGATGCAGGCGAGTTGCAGAGTTTAGGCTTTGTCTACTATTGTATCGGCAGATAGACTTCTTGATAAATATAAAAACCGGTTGTCTGAAAAGTTTCGGGCAACCGGTTTTTTATTTCGTGTGACTGATAACCGGAAAAGTCAATGACTAGTGATTATTTTTCAGGAAATTGTCTATTGCTGCAGCTGTTTTGCGTCCGGAATCCATGGCGCGGACAACGAGACCGGCGCCTGATACCGCATCTCCGCAGGCGAAAACTTTTTTTAGGGATGTCTGATGGTTTTGATCTACGGAAATGTTTTTGCGTTCATCCGTGTCGAGCGTTTCTTTTTTACCGGTCCGCTTCATTTCCGGACGTCTTCCGTCTCCGGATTGTATCCATGCAACCTCTTCAATTTCAACGGCTTTTATATTTCCTTTGCTGTCACTGATAAATTTGTTAGTGGTGAGATTCCATCGGCGTATGCAACCTTCTTCATGGCTGCTGCTTGTTTTAAGCACCTGCGGATACATGGGCCAGGGAGTGGCAGGGTTAAACTCAACCGGCGGCCGGGAAAGTATTTCTATTTGCGTGACGCTTTTGGCTCCCTGACGGTTTGCTGTGCCCACACAGTCGCTTCCGGTATCACCTCCACCGATAACCAGAACGTTTTTACCTTTTGCCGAGATCAGTTTCTTCTCCGGGATCCGGATTCCTTCCAGTATCCGGTTTTGTTGGCCCAGATAATCAAGGGCAAGATGTATACCACTGCATTCTCTCCCGGCAATTTGCAGGTCGCGGGGAACTTCGCTTCCGATGGCCAGGTATACTGCATCGAAAGTCTCGAGCAATTCTTTCGCTTTGATATCCCTGCCGACGTAGCTTTTTGTTTTGAACCGGATGCCTTCTTCTTTCATCAGATTAATGCGGCGATCGATGATTTGTTTACTCAATTTAAAATTAGGTATTCCGAACCGCAGTAACCCCCCCCCGGTAGTTCGTCTTTTTCGAATACAGTCACGTTGTATCCTTTGCGGTTCAGTTGGTTAGCTGCTGCTAATCCGGCAGGGCCGCTACCAATAACAGCAACCTTTTTTCCATTCCGTGCTGGATTTACAGCTTGTATATAACCTTCCCGAAACGCAGCTTCTATGATGGCAACTTCGTTTTCCCGGATTGTAACAGGTTCGTGGATGCTCAGGTTTAATATACAGCTTTTCTCGCATAAAGCGGGACATATGCGACCGGTAAACTCAGGAAAGTCGCATGTCTGTTCGAGTATTTCGTATGCATCTTTCCAGCGTCCTTTATATAATAGATCCTGCCATTCCGGTTGTCTGTTGCCGATAGGGCATGCCCAATGGCAAAACGGTACGCCGCAATCCATACAGCGGGATGCCTGTGTACGGCGTTCGCTACTGTTGAGTGTCTGTTCAACTTCGCTGAAATCGTTAATTCTCTCATGAATAGGTCTATACCCGGCTTCCTGCCTTGGTACGGATAAAAATGCTTTCGGATTTCCCATATATATTGTTTGTTATTTTATGAATTGATTGCTGTTTTATTATTCCCCTCCAACGGAAGAGTGTTGAGCTTCGGCGATTTTATATTGTAACTTTTGTATTTGTTCCTCCAGCAAGACCTTTTTGTATTCGATCGGTATTACTTCAATGAATTCTTCTACATATCTGTCCCAGTTCTCCAGCATGTCGCCTGCCAGGCGGCTGCCTGTATAGTGGTAGTGTCTGCATATCAGTTCGTGAAGTTCCTTGCGTACGGATGTATCTTCGATGAGGGATAGCTCGACCATTTCCATGTTGCAGTAGTAATCGAAATTTCCGTTTCTGTTCCATACATAAGCAACGCCTCCACTCATTCCTGCAGCGAAGTTGCGCCCTGTTTCACCAAGTACGACGACACGTCCACCGGTCATATATTCGCAACAATGATCACCTGTCCCTTCCACGACGGCAATCGCACCGCTGTTCCGTACGCAGAAACGTTCGCCTGCACGTCCGTTGATATACACTTCGCCACTTGTTGCTCCATATAATAAAGTGTTTCCGGCGATTGTATTATCTTCTGCGACGAAAGTTGAACCTGTGGGAGGTATCAGGCTGATCCGGCCTCCGCTCAACCCCTTGCCCAGGTAGTCGTTGGCATCGCCCTCCAGACGGAAACTGATGCCGCGGACGAGAAAGGCGCCGAAGCTTTGTCCGGCCGAGCCTTTGAATTTTACATTCAGTGTGTCGTCCGGAAGTCCGGCTTCGCCGTATTTTTTTGCGACAAGGCCGGAGATCATCGCTCCTACGGCGCGATCCGTATTTGCAATGGTATAATCAAGCGAAACTTTTTGCTGTTTTTCTATGGCGCTTTTTGCCTGTCTGATGATTTCACGGTCTTTTATATTGCGAATAGAATGTTTCTGTATTGTTTCTTTTTTGATCGCATGGTTCTTTCCTTCCTCCGGGAAACAGGTCAGCCTGCCGAAATCAAGCAGATCGTGTTTGTGAATACCCTTCGAAGGCCTTCTTTCGATCAGGTCTGTATGTCCGATGATCTCATCCAGTCTGGTGAAGCCCATTTCTGCAAGGTATTCGCGTACTTCTTCTGCGAGATAACTGAAGAAATTGACGAGGTATTCGTGTTTCCCGTGAAAATGTTTTCTTAACTGTTCATCCTGCGTAGCCACTCCCACCGGACAGGTATTCATGTGGCATTTACGCATCATGACACACCCTAATACGATCAGGGCGGTTGTTGCAAAGCCATATTCTTCGGCTCCCAGGAGCGCCATGATGATAATGTCATGTCCGGTTTTTATCTGTCCGTCCGTCTGAAGCCTGACTTGTCCGCGTAGCTCGTTTAATACGAGTGTCTGTTGTGCTTCCGAAAGTCCCGTTTCGGGCGATGTTCCGGCGTAACGGATTGAACTTAAAGGAGATGCTCCCGTTCCTCCGTCGGAGCCGGATATAATGATACGGTCGGCCTTTGCTTTGGCTACACCTGCGGCAATTGTACCGACACCGTTCTCCGCAACGAGTTTTACGCTGATTTCCGCTTCGGGATTTACATTTTTCAGGTCGAAGATCAGTTGCGCCAGATCTTCGATGGAATAGATGTCATGATGGGGAGGGGGGGAGATCAGGGAGATGCCCGGTATCGAGTGGCGGGTTCTCGCAATGACCCTGTCTACCTTGTAACCCGGCAGTTGTCCCCCTTCCCCGGGTTTTGCCCCTTGTGCTATTTTTATTTGTATTTCATCCGCGTTGACAAGATATTCCGTTGTCACACCGAATCGTCCGGATGCCACCTGTTTAATTGCCGAGCGCATGGATAATCCGTCTTTACGTGGTTTGAACCGTTCCGGATCTTCGCCTCCTTCACCGGTATTGCTACGTCCGTGTATGAGATTCATAGCAATGGCAATCGTTTCATGCGCCTCTTTACTGATGGATCCATAACTCATCGCACCCGTTACGAAGCGGCGCATGATTTCGCCGGCAGGTTCAACCTTTTCGACCGGTATGGATTTTTTTGCCTTCCTGAATGTAAGCAGGTCCCTCAGAAAGATAGCATCTGATTTTTCATCAATGAAACGTGTATATTCTTTGAATTTTTTATAGCTGCCTGTACGTGTGGCAAGTTGTAATGTGGAAATCGTTTCCGGATTCCATGCGTGCGATTCGCCATCCTTACGGTAGGATAATAAACCGTTGTGTGGCAAGACCGGATCCTTTTTTTTAAGAAATGCATTACTATGCAGCAGTTTGGCATCCGCAGCGATTTCCTCCAGGCGTATGCCGCCGATTTTGCCGGTTATGCCGCCGAAATGTTTTTCGCTTAACTCGTCACTTATGCCGACGGATTCAAATAATTTTGCTCCCCGGTAACTTCGGATAGTACTGATGCCCATTTTGCTGAGAACTTTAAGCAGTCCTTTACAAAGCGCTTTTATGTAATTTTTTTCTGCTGTTCCATAATCCAGCTGTATCTCTTTTTTCTTTACCATATCATCCAATACGGCATATGCCATGTATGGATTGAGAGCGCTGGCCCCGTATCCAAGCAGCAGGGCTGCATGCATCACTTCGCGCATTTCTCCTGTTTCTACAATCAACGCGGTTTGCACGCGTTTCTGCACGGATATAAGGTGATGATGTACAGCGCTTACGGCAAGAAGGGAAGGGATCGCTCCCATTTTTTCATTTGTATTTCTGTCACTTAATATAATATAGTTAACTCCGTCCTTAACCGATTTTTCTGCGTCCCGGCATAGTTGGCCGATCGCTTTTTCGAGTCCGTCGCATCCTTTGGTTACTTCATAGATCATTGGTAATTTGACGGATCTGAATCCCTTATACCGTATGTTGCACAAGATATCGAGTTGTGTATTGCTGAGGATCGGGTGAGGCAGGCGAACCATTTTGCAGTGTGATTCGTTGGGTGCCAGTATGTTGTCTCCTGCCGCGCCGATGTATTCGGTCAGGCTCATGACAAGTTCTTCGCGTATAGGATCTATCGGCGGATTGGTGACTTGCGCAAACTGCTGCCGGAAATAATTATAAAGCAATTGCGGATGCCTGGATAAGACGGCAAGAGGAGCGTCAAATCCCATAGAACCAACAGGCTCTGCTCCTGTAACGGCCATCGGGCTGATGATGCGTTCGATATCTTCACGGGTATAATCAAATAACCTCAGGCGTTGTTCGAAATGATCGATTGTGCCGGTTACGTGGCGTCCCGACTTCAATTCGTCAAGTTCTACGCGGCTGTTTGTCAGCCATGTACGATAGGGTTTGGCCTGTGCAAGCTCTTCTTTCAGTTTCCGGTCATAGTATATTTCGCCTTTTTCCGTGTCGATAAGGATTATTTTGCCCGGTTGCAGGCGCCCCTTTGTCTTTATTTCGCCCGGTTCAAAATCAATGACTCCTACTTCCGAGGCAACGATCATCATATCATTGTTTGTAATCAGATAACGGGCCGGGCGCAGACCGTTACGATCAAGCATCCCTCCGGCATAACGGCCGTCACTGAAAAGCAAAGCTGCCTGTCCGTCCCATGGTTCCATGACGATGGAATGATATTCGTAGAAGGCTTTCAAATCTTCCGATATGGGATTTTTTTCATTGAAACTTTCCGGAACGAGCATCGCCATTGCATGCGGAAGGCTCATGCCCGAAGCGACGAGGAATTCCAGTACATTATCTAATGAGGCGCTGTCGCTCATCCCGGATTGTATAACGGGACGTATATCTTCCATATGATCCAATGAAGGGAAGGTTAGTACGCTTTCGCGCGCTTCCATCCATCCGCGGTTTCCCCTTATTGTGTTTATTTCCCCGTTATGCGCCAATAGCCGGAATGGTTGTGCCAGGTTCCAGCGGGGAAATGTATTTGTGCTGAAACGTGAATGAACAAGCGCCAGGCCTGTCGTGAAATAATCGTTCGTCAGATCGGGATAATAATGGCGCAACTGCATGGTTTCGAGCATTCCTTTGTATACGATGTTCCGGGTTGAAAGTGAAACGATGTAAAAATTATTTTTGTTACGTAATTTGCTGTTGCTGATACGTTTTTCTATACGACGGCGCAGGATGTACAGTTTCAGCTCGAGTAGTTGCCGGTCGTTTTCTCCTGTTACGAATAGTTGTTTGATATCGGGTTCCGTACTGCGGGCGTTGTCGCCGAGTATGTCCGGATTTGTCGGTACTTTCCGAATGTGCATCAACGAAAGTCCTTCTTTTTCAATCTCTTCAATGACTATGCTAAAAATTTCGGTTTGTTGTTTTTCATCTTTCGGTAAGAAAACGATCCTTGTACCATATTTACCTTTTTCCGGAACGGGTATTCCTTGTAAAAGAATAAACTCGTGGGGTATCTGGAGCATTATTCCGGCTCCATCACCTGTCTTGTTATCAGCGCCTTCCGGGCGCCCCCCCCCCCCCGGCGGGCCCGGGACCCACACCCCCAGCGCGCGCCCCCCCGAACCACGAGCGAGGGAGAACGGTAAAGGTACAAGAATACCAAAC
>JAITVS010000263.1 GCA_031285685.1 Tannerella sp. | reverse complement strand
CACAGATGATGCTTTATTATAATTATGTGATAGGTGCGGAGTTTGCCGGAAAATGGGGTGATAAAAACCTGGTGAAATACTGCTGCAAACAGGCGGATAAGTTGAAAGGATCTATCATGAAACATTTCTGGAGCGAAGAAAAGGGCTTGTTTATCAATGGCTATGACCGTGAAGGCAAACCGGACGAAGGCATCTCGCATCATGCGCAATACTGGGCAATTATTACAGGCTTGTTTCCGGAAGACCGATATGACAATTTATTTAAAGCATTGCCCGAAATACCCGATTACAAAGCGAATGTAAGTTATGAAAAAGGGTATGAATTCCTGGCTTATTCGAGAGCCCGGAAAGTCGCTGAAATGTGGGATTTCCTATTTACGGTGTTTGGTGATTGGTTAGAGCAGGGGCATACGCGTTTTCCTGAAAATTTTTCATACAAGAAATCTAAAAATGAACAACTTGTGTTCTATAACCGTCCTTATGGATTGAGCTTATGTCATGGTGCGAATGGTGTTCCGGGTATCGTTGGGGTATTGAACGGAATAGCCGGTTTTAGTCAGTCCGATAGCAATCCGAATCATTATACGATACAACCGGACCTGATTCATTTGAAATGGGCAAATATTGAATTCCCTGTCAAAGAAGGAAAAATAAAGCTGAAACTGATAAAAGAAGGCGAAAATGAAATTGAAATTCCCGCAGGTTGTAAAGTCGAATATATTCAAAACGGAAAATCGAAGTTTTTTTCCAAACAAGGAATTTATAAATTGTAAGAATGCTGTAATATAAGACAATATGAATAATGTAAAAATGAAACTTGTATTTGTGTGGATAATCATTTTCGGATTGAAAGGGTATTCCCGGGAAAATCTTATCTTAAATCCGGTAGATTTTCAGCATTATATCGAAACATTTAATGAGAATGATAATGAGCTATATAAACAGTATATACCGAATGACTCCGCATGGGCATTCTTAGAATCGAATATTCCGTTTTTTGAGTGTCCCGATAAAAATGTGGAGACAACCTATTATTTCCGTTGGTGGACATTCCGCAAACATATCCAAAAGACGCCTGAAGGGTTTGTTATTACTGAATTTCTGCCGGGGGTTAATTGGTCTGAAAAATATAATACAATAGCTTGTGCCGCAGGGCATCATTTTTATGAAGGCCGCTGGCTGAAATCAAGTGACTTTCTAAGCAGTTATGCAAAATTCTGGTTTACCGAAGGCAATCCACGGATGTATAGTTTCTGGGCTGCAAACTCATTGTGGGAATATTATAATGTCACCCAGGACCCGGTTATATTCAATTTATTGCCTGACTTAATCCGCAATTACAAAGAATGGGAAAAAGGCAGGGTGCATAAGGGACATTTTATCGGAAAAAATGAAGACGGGTTGTTTAGTACATACGATGACCGTGACGGGATGGAAAAACAAATCAGCGGAAGCGGAAAACGTCCTACAATCAATTCTTATATGTATGGTGATGCAGTTGCTATTGCAAAAATAGCGGAACAGCTCGGAGAAAAGAACATTCAAGCAGAGTTCAAACAGAAAGCGGATAGTTTGAATGCGCTGGTTTTAAGTGGCCTGTGGGATCAGGATGCCTGTTTTTTTAAAACGCGTTCGGAAAAGGATGACAAGTTGGTCGATGTAAGGGAGTTGCAGGGATATACACCCTGGTATGTCAACTTGCCACCGCAAGGTCCGGAATACGATAAAGCGTGGGAATTCATCCGGAAAACCAATGGTTTTGATGCACCGTACGGGTTGACAACAGCTGAACAAAGTCATCCCGATTTTAAAATTGCTTACACCGGCCACGAATGTTTATGGGACGGTCCGGTCTGGCCGTTTGCTACTTCTGTTACACTGACAGCTTTAGCTAATTTGTTGAATAATTATGACCAGAAGATAGTGTCGAAAGTTGATTTTTATAATCAATTTGTAAAATACAGCCTGTCACATCGGATTATTGATGAAGAAGGTCGCATTTTACCATGGATTGATGAGAATATGAATCCCTATACCGGTGACTGGATTTCGCGTACCCGTTTAAAGGTCTGGGAAAACGAAACATGGTCCGATAATAAAGGAGGAGTTGAGAGAGGAAAAGATTATAACCATTCCACCTATTGTGACATTCTTATTTCAGGATTAATAGGCATAAGGGCGCAAGAGGACAATTCTATTGTTGTAAATCCGTTACTTCCGGATAATGCATGGGATTGGTTTTGTCTGGACGGCGTACGATATAAGGGAAAAACGGTGACGGTATTGTTTGACAGATACGGAACAAAATACAATAAAGGAACCGGACTGATGATTTTTGTGGACGGCAAAATGAAAGCTCAGAACGAGACATTGAAAAAACTGAAAGTGGAGCTTGATTGAATTCCGGAAATAGATGGTTTTTTATGGAATAGTTGTGTGTTAAATTATGCAAATGATGGTTTTTCTTGTATGTTGAGGAAAAATAAGCGTTATCTTTGCCGAAAAGATTGAACAGTGGCTATAGATCTGAAATATATTCTAATCATATTTTTATTCTTCGGGTTTGCGAATTCTGAAGTATATGGATCTGTTGCAGGTGTTGCTCCCGAAGAAACAGTGATTTTGACAGATAGTGATATTCCCGGATGGAATGAGTCTTTTGAGGATGTTAATTTGCCATTATTCTATGATGCGGGAATGATAAACGACGATAATCATTCTTTTAAGACTAAAACATTTGCATATTTGCTCTTGAATAAAAGTTATAAGGGTAAGATCTTAAATGGGTTGTATGTGATTCATACTGTCACGGATAACTATATCCACCCTCTTCGTTATTATATCTACACATTGGAAAAAATTGTTATTTGAACATAACATTGGTTCTTCTCTCTTTTTGTGTACAAAAATTACAAATGAAAAATTGTAATTTATTTGTTTTCTGGATATTATAAAAAATAAATCGTATGTATTTTACATTATTAATTGTCGTGATACTAACGGCAATTACATTGGTGGCTACTGCTTTAAGCATTGCTAAAGCTATTTCTCCGCGTTCGTATAACCCGCAGAAAGGAGAAGCCTATGAGTGTGGTATTCCTACTCGCGGAAGTTCATGGATGCAGTTCAAAGTCGGCTATTATCTGTTCGCTATCCTGTTCCTGATGTTTGATGTGGAAACGGTTTTTCTGTTTCCATGGGCGGCTGTGGTGCAGGATTTAGGGGTGCCGGGATTGATTAACGTTCTCTTCTTTTTATTTATCCTGGTACTTGGACTGGCTTATGCATGGAAGAAAGGAGCATTGGAATGGAAGTAAAAAAGCCGAAAATAAAATCCATCAGATACGAGGAATTCAATGATAATGAATACCTCGAAAATATGGTGAAAGAACTGAATGCCAATGGAACAAATGTTCTCATAGGTGTTCTTGACGATGTCGTCAACTGGGGGCGGAGCAATTCGCTTTGGCCGCTGACTTTTGCGACAAGTTGCTGTGGGATAGAATATATGGCGGTCGGTGCGGCGCGTTATGATTTTGCCCGTTTTGGCTTTGAGGTGACACGCGCCAGTCCGCGTCAGGCTGATTTTATCATGGTAGCGGGAACGATTACCGATAAAATGGCGCCGGTTCTGAAACGGTTGTACGATCAGATGGCTGACCCGAAGTATGTTATCGCGATAGGCGCCTGCGCTGTTTCCGGCGGGCCTTTCAAGAAATCGTATCATGTAGTGAACGGGGTGGATAAAATACTTCCGGTGGATGTCTATGTTCCCGGCTGTCCCCCGCGTCCAGAAGCGATGTTGTACGGGATTATCCAGTTGCAGCGTAAAGTGAAGGTGGAGAAATTCTTCGGCGGTGTGAACAAACAGGTAAAAAATGCTGAATATGAACGTCTGATGGAAGAACAATCCAGATTAGAAAGACAAGGATGCTTTGACCCTGAATTTTTGGATGGGGAACTTCACGGATGTGAGCCGGCGATTAAGGGCGATCTGATGACGAAGCCTGCAGAACATGAACAATCAGAACATCAGCAACGTAACGAACAACAAAACGTTGATACAGGGAATAAATAATGGATATCAGGGAAAAAATAAAAAATCTTGTTCCGGAAGCGGAATTTATAGAGGGAGATGTGTTGACAGTCATTGTGATGCCTGTGCAGCTTCGTTTTCTGGCAAAAAAACTGTGTTACGAGCATGATATGCAGTTTGACTTCTTGCGTAGTCTTACAGGTATGGATTGGGGTGAGGAAGGCTTAGGTGTTGTTTATCATCTGGAGTCGACCCGGTATGGTTATCAATTAGTGATGAAGACCGCTACGTCGCCCCAAAGACCGGAATTACCTTCGGTATGCGATATCTGGAAAGCGGCCGAGTTGAATGAACGTGAGGTATATGATTTTTTCGGTATCGGTTTTACGAAACATCCCGATATGCGACGTCTTTTCCTGCGTGATGACTGGGTCGGATATCCGTTGCGCAAGGATTTTGACATGAGCCCGGACGTTAATCCTTTGCGAATGAGCAATGAGATAACGACCGATACGACATCGTCGCTGGTCGTAGATGAAAAAGGGCGTACAGTTGAAAAGACACGCATCTTATTTGAAGATGACGAGTATGTTATCAATATTGGTCCCCAGCATCCGGCTACACACGGCGTTTTGCGTTTCCGCGTTTCGCTCGAAGGAGAGATTATTAATAAGCTCGATGTTCATTGCGGATACATTCACCGTGGAATAGAAAAAATGTGTGAAAGCCTCACATACCAGCAAACTTTGGCTCTGACCGACCGTTTGGATTATTTAGCCGCAATGCAGAACCGTCATGCGCTTTGCATGTGTATCGAAAATGCAATGGGAGTGGAAGTTACCGAACGTATACATTATATACGTACGATTATGGATGAATTGCAACGCATTGATTCTCACCTGTTGTTTTTCTCCACGCTTTGTATGGATTTGGGTGCGCTGACTGCCTTTTTCTTCGGTTTTCGCGACAGGGAAAAAATTCTGGATATATTCGAGGAAACGGCAGGTGGCCGTTTAATCCTGAATTATAATACGATAGGCGGCGTCCAGGCAGATATACATCCGAATTTTGTAAAACGTGTAAAGGATTTTATAAAATACATGCGCCCGCAATTAAAAGAGTATCACGAGGTGTTTACCGGCAATATTATTGCGCAGCAACGCATGAAAGGCGTAGGTGTTTTGAGCCGTGAAGACGCCATTTCATTTGGTGCGACAGGAGGAACAGGACGCGCTTCGGGATGGGCGTGCGATGTGCGTAAACGTCATCCGTACGGAGTGTACGATAAAGTGGAATTCAAGGAAATCCTTTATCAGGAAGGCGATTGTTTTTCCCGCTACATGGTGCGCATGGACGAGATTGTGGAGAGTATGAACATTATCGAACAGCTGATCGACAATATACCCGAAGGCGATTATCAGGTAAAAATGAAGCCTATTATCAAACTTCCCGAGGGCGCTTATTATTCGGCTGTGGAAACAAGCCGGGGTGAATTTGGGGTTTATATCGAAAGCCGCGGTGATAAATTTCCGTACCGGATGAAGTTCCGCAGTACGGGTTTGCCGCTTGTTTCATGTATCGATACGATAGTCCGCGGCAGTAAGATTGCCGATCTGATAGCCATTGGCGGCACCCTCGATTACATTGTTCCGGATATTGACAGATAAAAATAAGAAAAAATGTTTGATTTCAGTATAGTTACGGATTGGATACACGCGATGCTTACATCAGCGATGCCGGACGGATTAGCCATATTTATCGAATGTGTGCTGATTGGCGTGTTTATGTATGCGATAATCGCTATGATTATGATATTTATGGAACGTAAGGTCTGTGCGGCTTTTCAATGTCGCTTAGGGCCGAACAGAGTCGGGCCGTGGGGCGTTTTTCAGCTGTTTGCCGATGTGGTAAAGATGCTTATCAAGGAGATTATTGTTATCCGCCATTCGGACAAGTTTTTGTATAATCTCGCACCGTATATCGTTATATTGGGTTCTATCCTCGCTTTTGCATGTATTCCGATTAATAAGGGGATGGAAGTGCTTGATTTTAATGTAGGTATCTTTTTCTTTATGGCCGCTTCGTCGATTGGTGTCGTCGGCATCTTATTAGCCGGGTGGAGCAGTAACAATAAATATTCGCTTATCGGAGCCATGCGAAGCGGAGCGCAGATGGTAAGTTATGAGTTATCGGTGGGACTTTCGATCCTTACGATTGTGGTGCTGACCGATACGATGCAATTTAGCCAGATTGTAGAACGCCAGGCTGACGGTTGGTTTATTTTCAAAGGACATATTCCGGCATTGATCGCTTTTGTTATTTATCTGATAGCGGGAAACGCGGAAGTAAACCGTGGCCCGTTTGATCTTCCGGAAGCGGAGTCGGAGTTGACCGCGGGATATCATACCGAATATTCGGGAATGCATTTCGGATTCTTTTATCTGGCGGAGTTTATGAATTTATTTATTGTTGCTTCGATTGCCGCGACTATATTCTTTGGAGGTTGGATGCCGCTGCATATATCGGGCTGGGACGGATTTAATCAGGTGATGGATTATATTCCCGGTTTTGTCTGGTTCTTTGCCAAAGCGTTTTTTGTCGTATGGCTCCTGATGTGGATTAAGTGGACCTTTCCACGTTTGCGTATTGATCAGATACTGCATCTGGAATGGAAGGTGTTGGTGCCGATAGGTTTGGTTAACCTGTTATTGATGACCGTATGTGTTGTATTTGGCTGGCATTTTTAAAACAGAAATGATGGAAAATAAAAAATATAGTTATCTCGGCGGAATTATTCATGGCCTCGTGACTTTGGCGACGGGAATGAAAGTTACTTTGGTGGAATTTTTTACCAAAAAGGTAACAGAAGAGTATCCCGATAACAGAAAGACGCTTGTGATGTTTGACCGTTTCAGGGGAACACTTTACATGCCGCATGATGAAAATGGGAAAAACAAATGTATCGCCTGCGGACTTTGTGAGATGAATTGTCCGAACGGAACGCTTGATCTTGATATTGAAACGGTTACTGATGAAGAGACCGGTAAAAAGAAAAAGGTGATGCGCCGGTATCAATATGATCTCGGTGCATGTATGTTTTGTCAGTTGTGCGTAAATGTATGTCCTACGGATGCGATTGTCTTTGATACGAAATTTGAGCATGCTGTTTTTAACAGGAACAAATTGATAAAAGTGTTAAATAAATAATTATGGAAATTACATTAGATTTAATTGTATTCCTGATACTGGCAGTTTTCATGGTAGTCAGTTCTTTTCTTGCTGTTACAACGAGCCGTATATTGCGTTCTGCAACATACCTGCTGTTTGTTTTATTCGGGACGGCAGGAATCTATTTTCAACTGAATTATTCATTTCTGGGAGCCGTGCAATTACTTATTTATGCAGGAGGAATTACTGTTCTTTATGTGTTTTCCATTCTGCTTACTTCGGGACAGGGGGACAAGGCTGAAAAACTTAAAAATTCGAGAATGTTTGCCGGGTTGCTTACCGCTCTTGCAGGATTAGTCATCTGTTTGTTTATCACATTGAAAAATAAATTTGTTCCGTCCCATTTTGAGCATGGTGAATTACCTGTACGAGACATCGGGAATGCACTGATGGGATCAGATAAATACCAGTATCTTCTTCCGTTTGAGGTGATCAGCGTTCTGTTATTGGCTTGTATTGTCGGGGGAATTTTAATTGCACGAAAAAGATAAAATAATAAGGATATGATACATATGGAATATTACCTGATAGTTTCGACTATCATGATGTTTGTAGGGGTTTACGGCTTTTTTACGCGTCGGAACCTGTTGGCTATGCTTATTTCCGTTGAACTTATTCTCAATTCTGTGGATATAAATTTTGCCGTGTTTAACCGTTTTCTTTTTCCCGGACAGCTTGAAGGCTTCTTTTTCGCCCTGTTTGCGATCGGCATTTCTGCTGCCGAAACAGCTGTGGCTATTGCTATTATTATCAATATATACCGGAATCTGCGGAATATACAGGTGAAGAATATGAACAAAATGAAGCATTGATTATGGAATATACACTATTGATTCTGGTTTTACCTTTTATATCCTTTTTGTTTCTTGGGTTATGCGGAAATCGCATGCATCCGAAAGTTGCCGGAATAACGGGAACATCTGTTCTGGGAATTATCACTGTGCTGTCTTATCTGACGGCATTCGGATATTTCAGTGCCGGACGCGGAGCCGATGGCGTTTATCCTACGCTGATGCCTTATGATATGACATGGTTACCATTTACAGATACGCTAAGTATAAAAATGGGCATCTTGTTAGATCCGATTTCGGTCATGATGCTTGTTGTTATTTCTACTGTCTCCCTTATGGTGCATATCTATTCGTTCGGATATATGAAAGGTGAAAAAGGTTTTCAACGTTATTACGCTTACCTTTCCTTATTTACCATGTCAATGATGGGCTTGGTGCTTGCGACGAATATCTTTCAGATGTATGTATTCTGGGAGTTGGTTGGTGTTTCAAGTTATTTACTGATCGGTTTTTATTATACAAAGCCGGCTGCTGTCGCAGCTTCTAAAAAAGCGTTTATCGTGACGCGTTTTGCGGATCTTGGCTTTCTGGTAGGTATTCTTGTCTATGGATATTACGCAGGAACATTTTCCTTTACTCCTCAAATACAGCTTCTGGCTGCTGCCGGGGTTATGATTCCGCTGGCTCTGGGGCTGATGTTTATAGGTGGTGCGGGTAAGAGCGCCATGTTTCCATTACATATATGGCTTCCCGATGCGATGGAAGGCCCTACGCCTGTCAGCGCTCTGATACATGCCGCAACCATGGTGGTGGCTGGTGTTTATTTGGTTGCCAGAATGTTTCCGCTGTTTATCGGATTCGCTCCCGATGTGCTTCATTTAGTAGGATATGTGGGTGCATTTACGTCTCTGTTTGCTGCGGTTATCGCTTGTGTACAGACGGATATAAAGCGTGTATTAGCCTTTTCTACCATCTCTCAGATCGGTTTTATGATGGTTGCCCTGGGAGTCTGTACTTCGGATAATCCTCATGCAGGAGGTTTGGGTTATATGGCTTCTATGTTTCATCTGTTTACGCATGCCATGTTCAAGGCACTTCTTTTCCTTGGCGCAGGAGCCATTATACATGCTGTACACTCCAATGAGATGAAAGATATGGGTGGATTAAGGAAATTTATGCCGGTTACACATATTACTTTCCTGATAGCTTGTCTGGCTATTTCGGGAATACCTCCATTCAGCGGCTTTTTCTCAAAAGATGAGATACTTGCGGCTTGTTTTGGTTTTAGTCCGGTGATGGGCGCTATTATGACTTTCATAGCCGGGTTGACGGCCTTTTATATGTTTCGCCTTTATTACAATATTTTCTGGAGAGGTTCTTATGGAACATCTACTGAAGTACATACACATGCAGAACAGACTTCGGATGGGGCTGCGCATCATTCGACTCCTCATGAAGCGCCTGTAAGTATGACAATTCCGCTGATATTTTTAGCTGTTGTGACTTGTGTTGCCGGGTTTATTCCGTTTGGAAAATTTGTGAGCAGTAATGGTGAGGCTTATACGATACATTTAGATTGGACAATCGCGGCGATAAGTGTTTGTGTTGCTGTTGTTGCAATTGTAATCGCTACGTTTATGTATAAAGGCGAAAAACAAACGTTTGCTGATAAATTAGCTGCAAATTTCAAAGGATTGTATCGCGCCGCTTACCACCGGTTTTATATTGATGAGGTCTATCAGTTTGTTACGCATAAAATCATATTTGGTTGTATTTCAAAACCCATCGCCTGGTTCGACCGGAATGTGGTGGATGGTTTTATGAATTCGCTTGCGTGGGTTACACATATCACAAGCAGTAAGATTAAAGGTTTACAGAGCGGAGCAATACAGCAGTACACAGTTGTCTTTCTGACCGGAGCTTTGGTGCTGATTATTATATTGTTGTTGATTTAAAACATAAACAGAACAAGATATGAATTTCTTATCTTTATTTATTTTGATTCCCGTATTGATGATGTTGGGATTATGGATTTCCCGCAACATCGGGCAAATACGAACGGTGATGGTTGCCGGAGCTTCTTCATTGCTGGCCCTGGCTGTATTATTAACGTTTTTATATCTGGGAAAACGCGCCGGGGGCGATACGGCGGAAATGTTGTTTGCCGATAGCCATGTATGGTATGCTCCGCTGAATATCCATTATTCTGTGGGAGTAGACGGTATCTCAGTCGTGATGCTTTTATTATCGTCCATTATCGTTTTTACGGGGGTCTTTGCTTCGTGGAAAATGCCGATGCAGACCAAAGAATTCTTTTTATGGTACAGTCTGTTGAGTATCGGCGTATTCGGCTTTTTCATCTCGACGGATTTATTTACGATGTTTATGTTTTATGAAGTCGCGCTGATACCGATGTATCTCCTTATCGGAGTGTGGGGGAGCGGACGCAAAGAATATTCGGCGATGAAGCTGACGTTGATGCTGATGGGGGGCTCGGCCTTTATCCTGATGGGTATATTGGGTATTTATTTTGGTTCGGGCGCTACGACAATGGAACTTACACAATTATCCCGTCTGAATATTCCGGTGGAGATGCAACGGATATTTTTTCCGCTTACATTTATCGGTTTTGGGGTACTGGGCGCTTTGTTTCCGTTTCACACATGGAGTCCTGACGGTCACGCTTCCGCGCCTACATCCGTCTCTATGTTGCATGCGGGTGTGCTGATGAAGCTCGGAGGTTACGGCTGTTTTCGTATAGCCATGTATCTGATGCCGGAAGCAGCTACCGAACAGGCCTGGTTTTTCCTGATACTGACGGCAATCGGTGTTGTTTATGGCGCTTTCTCCGCATGTGTGCAGAAAGACTTGAAATATATTAACGCATACTCTTCGGTTTCTCATTGTAGCTTAGTGCTTTTTGCTATTCTGATGATGACGCAGACGGCAAGTACGGGAGCTGTGTTGCAGATGCTTTCGCATGGACTAATGACCGCGCTTTTCTTTGCGCTTATCGGAATGATTTACGGACGCACACATACGCGTGATATCCGTGAGATGAGTGGACTGATGAAGGTGATGCCTTTTCTTTCGGTTTGTTATGTGATAGCAGGGCTTGCTAATCTGGGTTTGCCGGGGTTGAGCGGATTTGTTGCCGAGATGACCATTTTTGTCGGTTCTTTTGAGGTAAATGATACCTATCATCGTGTTTTAACGATTATTGCTACGACTTCCATTGTTATCACTGCCGTCTATATTTTACGCCTGATAGGTAAAGTGATCTATGGTAATGTTGTCAATCAGGAGCACCTGAAGCTTACGGATGCTACGTGGGATGAGCGGTTTGCCGTTATATGCCTCGTCGTAGCTATTGCCGGACTTGGATTGGCGCCATGGGGAGTGAGCGATATGATCAGTGATAGTGTTGTTCCGGTCATAAGCCGTTTGATGAGTTAAAAAAATTATAAACAAGATATTTACAAATAGCCTGTTATGGATTATAGTCAGTTTTTATACATGCGTCCCGAGCTGTCGTTGATGGCGGTTACGGTCATTCTGTTTTTGTATGATTTGTTTGCAGGAGAAAAAGGGCGTACCTATTTTCAGCCTTTGACATGCATCTTATTACTTATTCACATAGCAATCAATCTTATTCCGTCGGAAGAACCTGCCGTGGCTTTTGGGGGAATGTATCAGTATGTACCGATGATGAGTATTGTAAAAAGTATACTGTCCGTCGGAACATTGTTGGTTATTATGCAATCCGATAACTGGTTGAGCCATGAAGACGCCAAACATAAGCGGGGTGAGTTTTATGTGTTGACCCTGTTTACTCTATTGGGCATGTTTTTTATGATAAGCGCGGGTAATTTCCTTCTATTTGTGATAGGCCTTGAAATGGCTTCGATTCCGATGGCTTGTCTTGTTGCATTTGATAAATACAGACATCATTCGGCGGAAGCCGGAGCGAAATATATCCTGAATGCCATGTTTTCATCCGGACTGATGATGTTTGGGCTTTCATTCATTTACGGAACGACGGGAACGTTGTATTTTGAGGATATACCGGCAGGTCTTACCGGAACACCGTTACAGATCATGGCTCTTGTTCTGTTTTTTTCCGGTCTCGCATTCAAGATTTCATTAGTTCCTTTCCATTTGTGGACAGCCGATGTGTATGAAGGTGCTCCGACCAATGTTACAGCTTATCTGTCTGTCATTTCAAAAAGCGCTGCGGCATTTACACTGTTGATTATATTCGTAAAAGTGTTTGCTCCGATGATCGAAATATGGCAGGAATTGTTGTATATTGTTATTATCGTGACGATAACTCTTGCGAACCTGTTTGCCATCCGACAGAAAAATATCAAACGTTTCTTCGCATTCAGTAGTATTTCGCAGGCCGGTTATATCATGTTGGGTGTGATTGGCGGCGATGCGGTCGGTATGACGTCATTAGTGTTTTATATTCTTGTTTATCTTGTGGCCAATCTGGCTATATTCGGCATTATCTCTGTTATAGAGCAAAAGACAAATGGCAAAGTATACATAGACGATTATAACGGATTGTATCAGACGAATCCGAAGTTAGCGCTTGTGATGACATTAGCTTTATTCTCATTAGGCGGTATACCGCCTTTCGCCGGTTTTTTCAGTAAATTCTTTATTTTTATGGCTGCTTTCAGTGCCGGTTTTAAGGTACTTGTCTTTATTGCATTGATAAATACGGTGATATCGCTCTATTATTATCTGTTGATTGTAAAGGCTATGTATATCAATTCCAATGAAAATCCGGTTGCGTTTTTCAAAAGCGATGTCTATACCCGTACGAGCCTTGTGATATGCCTGCTTGGAATCCTGTTGATAGGATTAATCAGCGGCATTTACGACGGAATAAATTTGTTTGGGTTCGGGGTAAATAATTAATTTATAAAAGCAAATTTCAAATTTGTTCAGCAAAGATTGGGTAAAATCGTTTACCTGATGTTAACTTTGCGTTTTTAATCACGACGCGGAATGAAAAGAATAAATACGGTTTTTGTGATTATTCTGTTAGTTGTTACGGGATGCGGAGGAAACAAACAATCAGCAGATGCTTTTATCACAGTTGACGTTACGAAAAGTTATCCTAAAAAGGAATTGATCCTTCAGGACTTTATGGATGTGGAATATATTCCATTAGAAACTTCGGACGATTTTCTGACTCAAAGTTTAGTATTAGCTGTCGGTGAGGATCTTATTATTGTTAAAAATCGTGTTAATGATGGAGATATTTTTATCTTTGACAGAACAACCGGTAAAGGGCTGAGAAAAATTAACCGTAAAGGGCAGGGTCCCGAAGAATATACAAGTTATCAGTGGGTTGCCTTGGATGAAGGTGTTGGTGAAATGTTTGTCAACGATATGCCTTCCGGAAGAATATTAGTATATGATTTAGAAGGGAATTTTAAACGAAGCTTTAAACACAAAGAGGGAGCCTTGTGTGTGTATCTATATAATTTCGACCGGGAACATTTAATTTGCTACGATGGCTTTTTTGATTATGATAATAAAGGAAGTATGCATCCGTTTTTCCTGATATCTAAACAGGGTGGAAGTATTACCAAAGAAATTCAAATACCATTTGATGAAAAGATAACTACGCTGATACTAAAGGACGGAAATGCTTACGGTGGTCTCCCTGAAGATCATTATCCGATCATCTCTTACCTTGATAGTTGGATACTTGTCGAGCCATCATCCGATACAATATACAGCTGCCTGCCCGATCAAACGATGAAACCACTGATCGTAAGAACTCCGTCTGTCCAATCCATGGATCCGGAAGTTTTTCTTTTTATGAGCGCTCTTACCGATCGTTATTATTTTATGGTGACTGCAAAAAAAGAATATGATTTTACTACGCAAAAAGAATTTCCCGGCACTAATTTAATATACGACAAGCAGGAAAATTCCATATTTGAATATACCGTTTACAACGATGATTATGTTGATAAAAAACGGATGTCTATAAAACCGTCAAGGCCAAGGCCGGTAAATGAGGATATCGTATCATGGAAACTTTTGGACACTTACCAACTGGTTGAATCTTACAAAAAAGGGGAACTGAAAGGCGAATTGAAAGAAATTGCTTCGAAATTGGACGAGGAATCTAATCCGGTGATTATGCTGATAAAGCACAAGAAATAGTAACCGGATAATTGAAAATAGTTCGTTCGAAAATTAAAAAATAACCGGCCGGATGACAGAAAAAGAAGAGACGATACAGAAGTTGAAAACATTTGGGAAAAGAAGGCATAGACAATCGGCTTTTATTGATGTAGATCTTGATATCTATCAGAAGTATGTTGATTTATGTATTAATGAACTGATTACCGAAATAGAACGGAATGATTCTCCGGGGAGAAAGAAGAATATCCTGAAAAAATACTTGTCTTATATTCGCAAAATGCAGATCGGCGAAACTGTAGAGCGGGAATATGTTTGTATGGAGTTTTATGATTTATCTCAGATTGTATCGATTGATGTCGGCTTTTATGTGAATAAGACATTATATGGTTCATTTCTGGCCATTCTTTCATTTGATATCCCGTAAATTCAGGAAGTCCGATTACAGGCGGACAGATAATGGTATAAGAGAGCAATTTGAGCTTATATGCCTGGATTGTCAATATAAGATGATCGGTTGGAGTGTCTTTTATGAATCGGATGATAATACTGAAGTAGATCAGGGAGTTGCAATTGTCGAATGCCCTGTTTGTAGTGGGTATAATCTCATTTATGTTGAAGAAAGAGAAGGATACCGGGGTTTCGTCAGTGGGGATTACCGTTTAGTCGATGATTTGTCGTCATGGCCGCAGGATGATTATTTTGAGAGGAAAACCTGGTCAAGAGAGGAGGCCGAGCAGCGATTGCAACAAGTCCGGTACTGGAAAGATAAGTAGATTTTGTCATCTGGTGATTTCAAATTATGTGATATAATCGGTTTTTTGTAATCGGAAAAACCATCTCATTTAACAGCGAACAAGTAACATTGCTCGAGATGGAACACAACACGGTACATTTGAAACTTGCGGCATCCGCTGCAAACCGGGCAGACAATTGGGATTTCATATCCTACTACAATTAAGTCGCATAAACATTATTGATTATGAAAACATTCTTCGTCATACTTGGCTCTGTTATCCTGTTCATAGGCGTCTTATGGGTTTGGGCTTTCGTTCCCGTAAAAGCCATTCTAAAAAACATGATGCCTGCTAAATCCGTTCCCGAAGCCTATCGCAACTTTCCGGACATCACGCAGAGTGCCGGCCCGCAATTCAAAGTATTTGAAATGCAGGGTAGTATGGGGAATGACCTTGTGTTAAACGATGCTTCAGGAAACTACCTGGTGGAAACATTCAGGAGTTTTTATAGCGATACGGAAAAAGACAAAACGTATCTCTACCGTATTGATGCAATGGGTAATATATCCGGCATATTTAACTTACCTGATGATATGTATTTACATTCCGGATACAAATGCGATTTGTTACCCGACGGTGAATATCAAACTTATTTTCCCGAATCATACCTCGTATCACCCAATGGTTATAGCACATGGCTACACACCAGCGATACTTCAGTAGTTATGCCGCCGGCTATTGACGAAACACTTAGCCCCGAACAATTCCGCCCCCTCTATACTGAAGCCGATGCTGTTTTCCTTTTTAAAAACACCGCAATACTGCTGAACAAAGGTAAGTGGAACACTGTGCGCCTTGGATTTAACGCATGGCAATACCCAAACAGAGAGGAATTCGAAGAAAAACGTGAACAGAATGCAACGATTCTGCCCGACAGTACGCTTGCTCTGTTGGAGCGTCCCGGTTTTGATGAATTTCCCGGCAAACAGGGCCCTATTGAATTATGCTACTTTGAACGTGCCGAATACGCAGGTAATGCCGGCCTGTCGGGAATAGGTAATCCTACCGGCAGGATGTCCGAGCATTGGAATGGCTATGGTTATTTTCGCCTGTCTTTTGGCGACCGGGATTTTTGCTTCAAATATCCCGGGAGAGAATATAATAAGGGAAACTTCTTTTTTGCATTGACCATATATCTATCAGACAAATTCGCTATTATCAAAGATGAAAGCCACACTTATTTGGTACAGAATATACTTTAATAGTTAGTGCATGTAGACAAAAAACAAAGAAAAATCGAAATACAATGAGTACAAAAAAATTAGTTGGTAATCTTGTTTTAGAAACCATTATACAGCGAATGATAAAATTCTTTGCGTGTATTTTGGGCGGAGTTGCACTGACTGCCTGCACGGGAGAATACAAAGAAGAAAATAATAAAATGTATTACTCTTACCGGAATGATTGGGGGCCTGTCTCCAAACGGGAAGTGGAAGGCGCCGATTTGAAAAGCTTTAAAATTCTAAAATCCGTTTTTCCCGGAGGTAAATTGTATGCAGTGGACAAAAATCAGGCTTATTGGCGAGGCCTGGTTATTGAAAATGCCGATGTAAATACATTCAAAGTAATAAATGAGTACTATTCGGTGGACAGCAAGCGCATCTTCTGGGAGGGAAAAATCCTTTCCACTGCCGATCCGAAAACATTGAAAGTTCTTATCAACGAATATGCTCTGGATTCCGATAGTGTTTATTTTCAGGGGAATGTTTTATCCGGTGCCGACAGTAAAACGTTTACTGCCATCGGTCATTACTACGCCAAAGACAAAAATGCGGTGTATGACCAAGGCCGTGTTTTGGACGAAATTTCAGACCCGTCAACATTCCGGTTATTGGGGAAACCGGATAAAGAGATAAAAAGCTGGTTCGGATTTATCCGGGCTCTTGATGAAGACATGGATCATATGATTGATTGGGGCTGCGATAAAAGCTATTATTACCGGGAAGGGCGCAAAATCGACGGGGCCGATTACTCCACTTTTACCTTTTTGGACAATGGCTGCACACTGTATGTAAAAGACAAATTTCACGTATTCTATTGCGGCCGTCCCCAATCGTTTATCGTCGAAGGAGCCGACGTGGCAACCTTTCAAATCATAAACTCATTCAGAAATTCCGCCAAAGACAAAAATTCCTACTACCATGAAGGCAAAAAAGTTTCGTACAGCTATATGCTTGAAGAAGGATTGATTAAGAAATAGGCCATGAATAACAACATGTTGCGCCAATCTTTATCTCGGTGGATAGTGAAGCGCCTGCAAGCCGCCCCGCAGCCAAACGGCTGCGCGTTGGCTGTCTGCCTACAAGCGAAGTACAACTTTTATCCGACAAAACCATAAAATAAAGAATGGAAAGGAATGTGGCCGATCGAGACGAAGCCGTGAGAACGAGCGACAACGCCTAACACACAACTCCACTTACAAAAGACTTTTGAAAGCCTTAGAATTCATTACTAATGCGAATCAGTAGTTGAAAACCTAACGAATCGCAAGATGTTTAAAATATTTATTATCAACAAAATAAATGCATTAACATTTGTTCAATCCCCTAGGAATCATTAACTTAGAAGAAT
>JAITVS010000200.1 GCA_031285685.1 Tannerella sp. | reverse complement strand
CAAATAGTGATTGGCGGCAATACTATTGAAATTGCTGACGGTGGGCTACTTGACTGGACGCAACAGCTTCTAACTAACAAAAAGGAACGAATGATGACATTTGGTCTTGGCATTCAGGTGTTATATCACTTAACTAAATAATTATGGTAAAAGGTAAAGTCATATTTGAAGATGAAGAAAAAGTAGAGATTGAATATCCTTGCATTGAATTAAGGGATGTTGTTGAGTATTATTTTGAGATACGCACACCTGACAACTCTATAAGTCCGTTTTCACTTGTGGCTTTGCCAAATGCTAATATTATAGTTTCGGTTTATCTGTCAGACAAGAGCCAGACATTTAAAATCCACCGTGAATTTGGTATATCTGACACATCGGGAGATAAAATATCTGGCAGTTTAACAGAAGCTATCGCCGTAATACACGCTCCCGGAACTCATGAATTTTCGGTAAAACTCAAGCCGGGAGTTTTATACTCTTGTTTGTCTAAAGATGTTTCTACTTTGGTGGATAATCATTTGTCTCTGCAAAAGTATCTAAATCAAAAAGTAATAGACGAACTAAAATTGAAAAGCTCTTTTGCCGAGCGAGTTCAGTTTGTAGAGAATTGGCTCTTAGCTAATATGAAAATCTTTAGTTCTGATTTCAAACTTAATGCTGTAACAAAAGCAATTTACTATATCAATAATAGCCGTGATTACAAACTAAACATTGTAAGCAAGGAGGTTGGGGTTTCAAATCCGACGCTCAACAGATATTTCAAAGAAGTATTAGGTATATCACCTAAGCAATGCTTCAAAGCTTTGCGTTTTAAAACAGCATTGAAAAATTATCGAGCCAGACATTTTCCGAAGATTGAACCTTTGTTGTACTTGGCATAAGTGCCTACATAAATCCGTGCTTCTGATAAACTTTCCATGGCTTCATTTTTTTAAGTTTCGACCTGACGGTCATTTTGTTTTCATGGGCGATTTCCGGCGTAAGCTTTAGGGATGTCAATTTTTTGAAGAAAAATACGCTCGCCTGTCAGGGAAAGAGGAAGATTTTTAGTTCAAACAACACTTGAACTTTACAGTCCGTAAGAGGCCGTAGACACCTTTGCCCGATGAATGCAAATGACCTCGTTTTGTCGAATTTGATTGAGTCAAGTCATGAAAACGGGAGCATGGCTATGTCGGATTATGCTTTTTAATACGAAGTTTCTTTGTGAATGTTGATGGTTGATTTTTCTGATTATTCAAGTGAAGATTGTACCTTTGCTGGCGTACAAAGAAGAAATGATGAAGTCTTTTGCAAAACATGTAGCCAAGCAATTCGGTAATCTTTCGGGGTTCGGTGGTGCAGTTGAAATTAAGCAGGATTTTATCGACCGCGTCGATATTTATGCCACACTCTTTGATTGAGCTGTAACAGAACCAATAGATGTTTATCACGACGAATAAAATCGAAAGCGCACGCATAAATAAAGTCCATTACTTTAGCCAGACCGCGCAAGCCATCTTCTTGTTGCATAATCAATTTGTTTGTAATTGTTTGACAATGGATTGAAAATGCGAAAGTATGAAGGCTGCAACGCCCTGAAGTTATGTTTCCGGGGCGTTGCAGCTTGTGACCTCTATTCGGTTGAAAAATAGTAGGTCAAAAAATGGCTCTATCGTTTTAAAAATCTGTCTTTTTACCCAATTGTTTTAAGACAAGATTTCTCAAATGTTCCCGATGTGTATCCCCCCATTGTCCTAAGACAGAAAGAACAGGGATTAGAGTTTCACCAAATTCAGTCAGACTGTATTCTACTTTGGGAGGAACTACCGCATAAATCTTTTTTGTAATTAATTCGTGTTCTTCCAACTCTTTCAGTTGTATATTCAAGACTCTGCGAGAAGCATCGGGAATTTTGCGCTGTAATTCACTTGGGCGTTTATACCCCTCATAGATAAACCACAATAAGCGGATTTTCCATTTGCCGTAAAGGACTTCACCAATCAGGTCAAGCCCGCAATTCAAATCTATTGGTATCTTTTTTTCGTACATAGGTGCAAATATACCCATATGTTTAAAATTGTACAATAGGGGAATAATTTATCCCTATCCGAATCATTTTTCCGTACTTGTATGAACTTGACATATTGCCTAATTTTGCATCATCAAAAGAGAGATAAGGACGTTATGGAATAACTTAAAAAACAAGAACAATGGATTTAAAATTACCGAAAGTCGTTTCAGACTTGCTAACAGCACAGAAGAATTATGACAGTGATGCGTATGCCGACTGTTTTTCAGAAACAGCGCTTGTCATTGACGAAGGGAATGAGTACAAGGGCAAAAAGGCAATAAAAGATTGGATTGAGGATGCTAATCAACAATTCAAAACAACAATGGAGCCGACTAAATATTCAGAAACCAATTCAACAGCTATTCTTACGGCTGTTATTTCTGGAAATTTTGCTGGAAGCCCGATTGCTTTGGATTATCATATGGAAACAAAGGATAATAAGATTACCCGCTTGGAAATAACACTCGGTAGTGCTGAATAAATGATAATAAGAACTCTGATAAGATATATATGAAAAGTAATAAGGCATTAATCATTGCAGTTGTAACCTTGTTATTTGTATCCATAGGAATATCAATTTATAGTATTCATCAGCATGATACTACAAGATTTACAATTAATCGATTAGAATTGGAAAAAGTAGAATTATCGAATCAATTAGATAGTTTACAGGTAAATTTAAAAACAAAGAATATGGCAGCTTATGTAATTTTCATCAAAGAAAAGACGACCAACCAGCAAGAATTGGATATTTATGCGAAAGAAGCCCCGGCGGGATTAGTAGGGCACAATATTGTTACCCGTGCGGCTTATGGAAAAAATCAGGTTATAGAAGGAGCTGATGTCGAGGGCGTAGCAATTTTAGAGTTTCCTTCTTTTGAGGAAGCAAAGGCGTGGTATGAAAATCCCATTTACCAAAAAGCAAAAGAACATCGTCTTAAAGGGGGAATATACAGGGCAATTATCGTTGATGGAATTGAACCAAAATCAACATAGGCAATTAAACAAATGGATAATAAATCATTCCCTACATTAAATAGCTATTACGAGAAACAAGAAGCTATGATACGGGAATGCTTATTGGCGCTCAAGGACATTATATTGTCAGTCGATGACAACATTACTCACGTAAGGAAATATCAAATTCCGTTTTTTTGTTACAAGGAGTTTAATCTTGGCTTTTTATGGGTTCGCAGGAAGAAAATAATAGTCGGTTTTATAGAAGATAAAAAACTATGTCAGCCAACGAGCGGAAAAAGAAGAGATAAAATAGTGATGATGATGGAAATAAATCCATTGGAAGATATTGCTGTTAGCATTATTAAACAGAATATGAGAAAGATGATGGGTAAAATTATGTAACGTTAAAAAATAGAATGATGAAAATAGATAACAGTAATTTCCACCCCGATTGGAGAAAATTGGGATGGCATAATTGTAGAGTAATTTAATTATAAGAGCATATTGTCGGCTATTTTCCAATAAAATCCGTAACTTTGCAGCCATAAAAAAGAAACGCCTTTATGCGATTTGATTCCGTGTAAATATCCTATTGCGAGTTTGCCTCTCTAACCTTTGAGAAGCCAGTAGTACTGAATAGACATTTCGGGTATGTTCTTTATATCTCGTCTATTGGAAAGTCGCACCTTGTCGTGATAGGAGGAATTTTAGTTTTTTAATCGATTATTTTTTGTTCAACTGTATTGTCCTGTTGGTATCTTTCTGTCGGCAGAGGTGTAGTAATGGACAAAAGCGAATAAATCAACAATATAAAAATTGAATAATATGGAAATCAAATTAAGATTGGAAGAAGAAAAAGATTATAAATAAGTTGAAAGAGTAACCCGCGAAGCATTTTGGAATGTTTACGTCCCTGGTTGCGATGACCATTTGCTTGTTCATAAGCTAAGAGAAAAACCGCAGTTTATCAAAGCACTCGATTTTGTGGCGACCTACGATGATAAAATCGTGGGACACATCATTTATGTGGAAGGGAAAATAATTGCGAACAACGGTAAAGAGCATAAAATAGCAGCTTTCGGCCCTGTAAGCGTGTTGCCGGAATATCAACATAAAGGCATTGGCAGTAAATTGATAACCCATACTGCACAATTAGCAAAGGAAATGGGTTATCCGGCTATTCTGATTTACGGCGAACCTGAATATTATAAACGATTTGGCTTCAAGTTGTCGAAGGAATACGGTATAACGAACCGTGACAAAAAATATCCGGCTGCCATGCAGGTATGGGAATTATACCCCGATGCCCTGAAAGGAATTGAAGGGATATATGACGAAGGCGGTATTTATGAAATAGACCCCATAGAGTTACAAGAATTTGAGAAAGGATTTCCTGTAAAAGAAAAGAAACATACAACAACACAGGAAAGATTTTTGGAATTGGTAAGTAAGTTTATATAATCACAATCCTCTGAATCAGATAAGGAATAAAACGAAAAGAGTCACTTGCTGCAAAGTAAATGGCTCTTTCTCGATGCCTCGTCTTAAAATAGGTTTTGAGCGGTTTTTTCTCTTAGCCTATTGTCATTTTCGACAATAGTTATGCGAGCATCACAAATTTCGCAATCTAATCCGCAACATGCAATTAACTGTTTCATATTTCTTAGGGTAATTCTATTTTATAGAGAACGTGCTCTTTCAAGGGATGGTTGTCCGGTATTGCCGGATGTGGGAATTCTTTTACTTTTGTCATCCCGATTTTCTGCATAACCCTTTCGGAACTTTTATTTGAAAGAGATGTGAACGACCAGATTGTGTCGAACGGAACATGCTCTTTTGCATATAAAAGACACGCTTTTGCTGCTTCGGTGGCATACCCTTTATTCCACTCGTCATACCTTATTCGCCACCCTATTTCAATTCCCGGTGCAAAATCGATATCAAGCGGGATGCCATGAAATCCGGTATATCCTATAAATGCGCCGTCTTCTTTCTTTTCAACAGCATATAGTCCGTATCCGCATTGAGAAAACTCGTTCTGAATTCTGTTGTAAAAGCCCAATGATTCTTCTTCTGTCAACGCCTTCAAAAAGTACTTCATTACATGCGGATTGCTGTTAATACTGGCAAAAGGCAAAATGTCGTCCTCTTTCCAGTCTCTCAATAATAGGCGTGGCGTTTCAATGTATATCATATTAACAATTTGTTATTTGCATTCTAAATAATCCTTCGTATCCATTACTGTTGAATAAAAATAATTCAACGCTGCAAGAAACGATTTTTGCACTTCGCTTGCAACTACGGTCTCTCCCTGAATCTCTAAATTGCGTGTAGCGCAAGCATTACCAATTACTGTGCAGGAAAATCCGAAATCCTTCGCCGCTCGTGTGGTAGCATCTACACACATGTGCGTCATCATGCCACAAATCACCAAATCGTTAATATGATTCGATTGCAAGTAATCAAGCAAATTTGTTTCACGAAAACCGTTCGGATAATTCTTGGCGATTACCTTTTCACCGTCAATAGGTGTAACGTTTTCATGAATTTCCACCCCGCGTGTGCCGGGAATAAAAAACGTGGAACCGGGTCTGGTCGAAAAGTGTTGAATGTGGACTACAGGCAACGACTTGCTGCGAAAATCATTCAACAACGCTTTCGCATTCAGGCTTGCTTCCCAACTGCCAACTAGGGTATTTGTTCCGCCTTCGAAATAATCATTTTGAAGGTCGATGATAAGTAATGCTTTCTTGGATTCCATATATTTCTACTATGATTGCAAAGGTACGGATTCTATAAAGAAGAATTGAGAATATTTCTCAAAACATCATCGCAATATTTTGTAGGCTCAAATTCTATTATTTGATAGCTTGCTATTTGATGAATATGAAACGGGTCTTGTGAGAATATATGGAACGGATTGCAAGTTAGTATCCCGATTTATTCGATAATATTGTTAACCGTTTTTTAGGCGAAAAATCGTTTAAAGTGTTTCCTGAAAACGTGATGCTCTGCCCTGAAATAAGGCGGATTTTGAACAATATGTTGGATTATAAAGCGGCAGGTAATGCCGCTGCCTTGTATTTAGATGCTAAAATTATTGAAGTGTTATCGTTGATTGTATGCAAAACTTCGCAGAAGAATTGTTCTGCCTGTACCTGCTATTCTGCAAAAGATAACGATCAGAACCCACCGTCATTACATCAGTTGGCGTTGATGGTCGGAACTAATGTTTGTAAGCTGAAAACGGGTTTCAAAGCATTGTTCGGTACAACTGTATTTGAATATCTGTTTGATTACCGTATGGAATAGGCATGCAAACAACTGTTGGACACAGACCAATCTATTCAGGAAATTGAAGACAGCATCGGATATGAATATCATTCACATTTCTCAACAGGAAGTTCGGGCTTTCGCCGATGGAATATCGCAACATTGCGATACATGGGAAATGAGTGTAGATTTTATTTCCGTTGATATTTTACCTCCAATACTATCATCTTCCCATGTATGGTGCGAAATAACATACGTATCCAACCCTTTATATGGCCAAAGCACATCCATACAAAGGATTTCACGATAGGTGTTACCACCCATGATAACCGTATCAATCGAAGCTAATAAATCATCGTAACCATAATTCATTTCCTTGTCCACAGGATAGTTGAAAAGAAATTCGATGCCGCCATCCGGTTCTGCAATGCGTTGGTCGAGCGATGCCGCAATGTACAATTTAATCTTTTTCATACTATTACGCAGGCGTGAAGTGATTGCCGCCCGTACAGAAAGCAGAACACTACGTACTCTGACGGAAGCCGATTTCCTGATGGGAATTTATGACGGCAACCGGATGGGGGCTTTGCGCTTTAAGTTTTCACCGGAAGGGGAATTTATGGACAACAACAAAACGTTGGCTACACCGCCTTGGGCTTCCATCCGCGAACTGGAACATGCGAGCCTTCAACTGGAAAAGGAAGAACAACCGAATACGACCGAACATATTCAATGGCTGAATATGCTGATTGCACCGGGTTCTTCACTTGGTGGCGCACGGGCAAAAGCAAATATCCTTGATGAAAAAGGGCATTTGTGGATTGCCAAATTTCCCTGCGGACACGATGCAAAAAACATAGGGGCTTGGGAATTTATGATAGCAAAAATGGCGCAACGATGCGGTATCACGATGTCGGAATGCAAGGCGCAAAAGTTCAGCAGTAACCACCCAACCGAATCTGATATCCCACGCTCGGAACAGGAACTGGTAGCGGGGGCATTCAGGTCTTAATTTTTTGTGTAAGGTGTAAGCATCTATATAGATAGACTTACACCTTGCACAAACTTTCAAAAGCTAAATCTTTTATAGACAAAGGATTTGTTTGTAGTTCATCGCTGATATTTCGTTTCTTTCCCCCAAGAAAGGTCAAATGAAATCAGGGAAAATCTGAAATTTCAGGAAGAAGGCTGGGGACGGATGAAAACAGTGGCAAAAATCGGTAACAGCGGGTGAGAAACTCGGCAATTGACTTCTGACTGATTTCTAAGGTTATTCCAGTGAAAGTTGTATCTTTGTCAACAAAGAAGCGATGATGATAAGGCTCCTTATTATTAAAGCAAGGGTTTCGATAATGAATGTCAGTTTAAATAATTAGTAATACCTTTGAAGTGATGAATAATAAAACGAAATTATTGATTACATTATTCCTGCTGTTTCAACTTGCAGGATATGCACAGACTTTGACAAACAAAATAAAAGTATCGGATGACATCGAGTTGATTCAACTTTCACCGAAGGCTTATGTTCATATGTCTGTTTCCGAAATACAAGGGTTCGGAAAGGTGTCTTCCAACGGATTGATTTTGGTCGATAAAGAGAAAGCATTTCTTTTCGATACGCCTGTTACTGATGAACAAACCAAAACTTTGGTCAATTTCATCGCGGATTCGCTGTATGCCAAAGTTGTCGGTTTTGTTCCCAACCATTGGCACGAAGACTGCATGGGCGGTTTGGCTTACCTGAATAAAAAGAAAATAAAATCATACGCCAATCAAAAGACAATCGACATAGCCAAGGAGAAAGGGCTACCCGTTCCGAAAAAAGGTTTTAAAGATTCGCTTTTCCTGAAATTGAACGATGTTAAAATCGACTGTTACTATCTTGGAGGCGGTCATACGACCGACAATATCGTGGTATGGATTCCTTCGGAGAAAATTTTGTTTGCGGGATGTATGGTGAAGGAAATGTCGTCGAAAACACCTGGAAACCTTTCGGATGCCGATATGAACGCATGGCCTTCCACCATTGAAAAAGTGATTGACAAGTTCCCATCAGAGGAAATCGTTATTCCGGGGCATGGGCGGTTCGGAGGAAAAGAATTGCTAACACATACACGAGATTTGTTGACAGAGAAAAATGATCTAGACAAAAATCAAAATTTAAAATAAACTGTATGTTTTCTATCCGCCAAGCAACCGTTTTCGACATTCCCGAATTGAAGGAACTCTATCAAAATACTGTATTAACTGTTAACCAGAAAGACTATTCTGCCGAAGAGGTCGAAGATTGGGCTTCGTGCGGCGATGATTTATCACATTTGCAGGAATCGTTTGACGAACAGCATTATATTGTTGCTGAGAATGATAAAAGGGAAATCGTTGGCATTGTTTCCGTAAACGATACAGGTTATATGCACACTTTATTCGTACATAAAGATTTTCAGCATCAGGGAATCGCCACCTTGCTTTACCAAGCAATTGAAAAGTATGTCGAAGAAAAAGGTGTTACAAAAATAACATCTGAAGTCAGTATCACGGCAAGACCATTCTTCGAAAAGCAAGGTTTTGTAGTGGATGAAGAACAGAAAAGGAAGGTCAATAAATTGTGCCTCGCCAATTATAAAATGAGTAAGAAAATAAATATATGAAGAAATTCGAATTTGACGCCGAAATCAAGAATGTGTCGGGCATTGACGGGGCTTATGTGGAAATTCCGTTTGACGTGAAAGCGACATTCGGCAAAGACCGGGTTCCGGTCAATGCTACGTTCGACGGCATTCCCTATCAGGGTAGCTTGGTAAAAATGGGAACACCCTGCCACATTATCGGCATACAGAAAGATATCCGTCAGCAAATCGGGAAACGGCCCGGTGACATGGTGCATGTAACCATTGAAGAAAGGATATGAAAAATGAAAGCTATTTTTGAACCTGTTGATATGGAAAAATGGGAACGAAAACCCTATTTTGAGTATTATTGCAATACCGTCAAATGCAAGTACAATCTCAATGCGAACATTGATATAACTACCCTTGTGAGTCGGTCAAAAGCAAAGGGACTGAAATTTTTTCCGGTATTTCTTTATGTCATTATGCGTGCAATCAATCAAAATAAGGAGTTTCGTATGAGTTTTGATGAGCAAAAACAATTAGGCTATTGGAATCACTTGCTTCCGTCTTACACCATTTTTCACGAAGATGACAAAACGTTTTCCGATGTTTGGTCGGAATATGATGAAAATTTCGGAATTTTTTATCAAACGATTATCAACGATATAGTAACCTATAAACATGTTAAAGGAATAAAAGCCCGATTGGGTCGTCCGGTAAACTTCTGTTCAATTTCTTCGTTGCCGTGGCTTAGCTTTACGGGATTTGCACAAGATACCTACGAACCATCCGATTTGCTTTTTCCACTTATCCGTTTTGGGAAATATTTTGATGAACGGAATAAAATATTGATTCCGTTTGCCATATTTGTAAACCATGCGGTTGCGGACGGATACCATACCGCCAAATTAATCAATGATATACAAGATTATGCTTCTTCTGTGGAAGATTGGATAAAAGTGTGATTATAACTTTTGCAGGAAATGAAAACGGAAACAATGAAAAAGGAATCATAATGAACACCAACAAAATTATTCCCTGATGAATACAGCGGGAAAACATCATTCGCCTGTATGGCAATTCCCCGAATTTGAAATTTAACCGGAATGCATATGGTTATGGATGACGAAGTGAAAATAGCTATCTCTAATCTTCGGCAACCGGAAGATATTATGAGTTTTTTTGATAATTTCCTTGATTACGGGTGCATTGATTTGGATGGTGTAAAGTACGTTGATAGTCTTGGAGAAAACGATTTCCGCACGAAATACAGAACGCTTGGACTCGAAGATACCATGAAATATAGAATCGGGGCATGTATAGAACAGACGAATGTAACAAAGTATTTGCTTGATCGGATGGGGGTTAAAAACAGAATGTTTTGTACAAGGGGATATAGTGAGGAACATAAAGCCCCGGATGATTTGTATCTGGTTCATTGTTATACACTGGCGTATTTCGATGATAAAGTGTTGAATATCGAACATTCCGATAGCGAGTTGCGTGGTATTTACAGTTATATCTCGACAGAAGAAGCAATTTGTGAAACGCATAAGTTATTCAGCGATAAATTCACCCGGCACGGAGCGTGCGAAACGACGCTGAATGAATACACGGAACTGATTCCCGGCGGGCTTTCCTTTTTGGAATTCAATAAGTACATGAATACCATTACATTCAATAAAAGTTTATAGTAGAGGATTGTAATGAGATTCCCGCGATACGGTAAAATAGAAATTAATAGTTGAAGAATATGGAAATAAAGAACATTCTTGAAATTAAAACCCGAAAGGAATTTCGCGAGTGGCTTATTGAAAATCATGACAAAGAAACAGAGTGTTGGTTTATTGTAAAAAAAGGAAAAGTAAAACCAGACAATGCCATTTGGTATTTAGACTCGGTTGAGGAGGCGCTTTGTTTCGGTTGGATAGACACAACAAACAAAACTCTAAACGGGGTAAATTTACAGAAATTTACGCCACGAAATAAAAAAAGCGTTTGGTCGGAACTCAACAAAGAAAGATGTCGTCGGCTCGAAAAATTGGGACTGATGACCAATGCAGGTAGAAAAGTTTTACCGAATATGTCAGAGAATGGCTTCGTTATAGATCGTGATGTTCTGTACGCTTTTACCGAAAATCCGACAGCCTGGGAGAATTTTAAGAAGTTCCCATCATTGTATCAAAAGATTAGAATTGATACTATACAGCGAGAAAAGAAGGACAAAATGTTTTGGCAACGATTAAAAAAGTTGATTGAAAATTCAGAAAATAATGAAATGTTCGGGGATTGGAATGATAACGGACTATTATTGTATTATTGACATCTTTCTTGGCATTGAAGTCCATAGACATTCGCTACCTTTGCACAATTATGAATGCAGTTATCAGAACATTTGAATTTAAAGCTTTACCCATTGAGATAGAGGTTAAAGATTTGAGGTTTGCCAAAGAATTACCGAAATTGCTTGGACAGCCTCATAAAGCTACTTTTTATCAAATTATTTGGCTTACGGAGGGAGATGCGACATTTCGGATTGACTTTCGGGAAATAACCATAAGATCAAATGAAATTCTAATTATATCGGCAGGTCAGGTTTGCGAATTTGATATAACGTCAGAATATTACGGTAAAATTATATTATTCACAAGTTCCTTCTTTACAGTGACAGAACTTGATTCCAACTTTCTGCATACCTGTGAAATTCTTAACCCGGTCAGCCTTAATAAAACAGTTCCTATTTGTCCACAACTTGCGGAAAATCTAACCGTATTGTTAGATAAAGAATTGAAGCATCCTGTCGATGATTTCCAAACAGGAATAGCCCAAAGTTACCTGCGTGTTATATTACTCGAAACAGAACGACAGGTTACTGCTTCTTATTCGCCTGTGATTAATAATGTGGGACGGAAATTTTATAATGCAGTTGAACAGCATTTCAGGGAAAAACGCAATACTGAATTTTATGTCAACCTGTTGGGTGTAAATGAAAAAGTGCTATCAAAAGAGGTAAAGACGCTTACCGGAAATACCCCCAAAATCTATATTGATTCACGTATCATACTTGAAGCGAAACGACTACTATCATACAGCAGCCTGTCTATAAAAGAAGTCGGATATAAACTCGGTTTTGACGAGCCGACCAACTTCAATAAGTATTTCCGCAAACACACAGGCATAACCCCTGCCCAGTTCCGGGATTCTACAAAGAAATGATCCATTAGCGGAGATTTACCATTATAGGACGCTGATGTATTATCAGCACCTCTGAATTATCCCGTACTTTTGTATTGTTAAAACAATAAAAGCAAATTAAAAAGTACAGCAATGAAAAAAATCGTATTAATAGGAGCAAGCGGATTTGTAGGTTCTGCTATCCTGAATGAAGCATTGAACAGAGGTATTAAAGCTATGGCAGTCGTTCGTAATCCCGAAAGCGTAAAAATCTCAAACCCGGACGTGACTATTGTTAAGGCTGATGTTTCGGATGCCGATAAGGTAGCTGAACTATGCAAAGGTGCTGACGCTGTTATCAGCGCATACAATCCGGGATGGACAAATCCTGATATTTACGACCTGACGATGAAAGTATATCCTCAGATTCTTGCAGGTGCAAAAGAAGCAGGTGTTAAAAGATTGCTTATCGTTGGCGGTGCAGGAACATTGTTTGTTGCTCCCGGACTTCGTGTAGTAGATTCTGGTGCAATTCCTGCCGAAATTATGGGCGGTGTAAAATCACTCGGTGAATTTTACCTGAACACACTGATGAATGAGAAAGACATCGACTGGGTATTTTTCTCTCCGGCAGGCTCGTTGGAACCGGGCGAACGTACCGGCAACTACCGTTTGGGTAAAGACGATCTGATTGTAAACGATAAAGGCGAAAGCAAGATTTCTGTTCAGGATTACGCCAAAGCAATGGTAGATGAACTGGAAAACCCTGCACATCACAACGAACGTTTCACTATCGGTTATTAATCTATTAAACAGGACATAAAATGAAAAAGATATTATTTGCAATCTTAGCAATGGCGGTTACTCTAACTGCATCGGCACAATTCAAAGGCGAGATAGAGGTTTACAAGCTGGATAATTTCACGATCCATTCCTATAAATCATTTGAAGCAATGGCCGACCTTTCTTTCATCATAGAAGGAAAAGACGGATTGGTTATATTGGAACAACAATCGTTTTTCCAGTCTATGAAAGATTTCAACAGCTATCTATAAAATATATGAGTGCCTGCGAACCGGAGCACAACCAGAAGTAACCCATTCTCAAATGATAGATTTGATGCGCCTGCTCACAGCATGCATTGAGAGTGCTGAAACAGGAGGTTTGATGAAGTTTGGTTTATAAATAACATAATAAGTTCTGAATATGGAAAGGATATATGACTTTTTAAAACAAAACAAAGACCTCGCATTTGCGACGGTTGGAAGCGACGGGAAACCTAAAATCAGGGTGTTTCAGATGATGAAGATAGATGAACAAACGAATACCCTTTATTTTGCCACATCGCCCCAAAAAGAGGTTTATGTTCAGTTACGGTCGAAATCTGCAGTTGAGTTACTTGCTATGGCAGGCAATATCTCTGTCCGTATATCCGGTGGAGCCATGTTCAACGTATCGGACGAAATATGTCGGGAGATATACAATACAAATCCTGTGCTGTCAAGGCTCTATAAAGGTTATCAAGACTTGGCATACTTCAGTCTTCCGATTGTGGCTCTTGACTATTTCGATCTTTCGACCACTCCTCCAACATTGACAAATCATAAATTTTAAATATGTTGTTACAGGTCAGGTTTACACTGTACGGACATTTTCATTCCCAAGATTTTTTCCCGGTGTACTAATCCCCAATCGCGCAACTTCTCAATAATGTCAATTAAAGATTCGGCGTGCTCTGTCAGTGTATATTCAACTTTGGGAGGATAAGCATCATATACAACACGCTCGATGAGCTGGTCTTCCACCATCTCCTTTAACTCTTTGGATAAACTTTTATCGGTCAGTCCCGGAACAGCCCTTATTATCTCTTTAAACCGTTTGCTGCCAAGCCATAATGTCGTGATGATAGGGATTTTCCATTTTCCTGACAAAACCGCCATCGTGTCAAGAACCGCCAACATTTCGTGTTTACGCTCATCCTCACTCATTGATCGACAGCTTGTTTTTCTTACAATTCTATGATTTTTCATGCTTTGCCTGTTACTTTCTTTTTTGATAGTGCTTTCCAAAAAGAAAGTAATATCAATCAGATAGCAAATATACTTATTTTTGCAATATAATTAAATCAGTAATAGCGTTAAGAAATGGAAAAAGTAATTGCAATAAATGGCAGAACAATTTCCTGTTGATTGCAAAAACGCATTCAAAATGGGAAAGAGGCTGGCAGAGTAAATAAGTTTTAATATTCATTTTTAATTACAAAAAGTATGACGAACAATTCAAGTAAAACAAAAGTCGTAGACAGAAACCATCCGGGATTTAGCAAAAATGCAGAGCCTTTCTTCCGTATCGTAATGGAAGGGCTGAAAGGATATGTTGATGGAGAACATTTTTGGGATGTAGTAGCAGAAGATGCCGTCTTTGAATTTATGTACCATGTTCCGGGATTCACCTCTAAAATAGTTGGAAGAGATGCGTATATGGAATGGTTTGGAGGTTACTCAGCCGTTTTGCAATCGGCCGATGGTCTGATAGTAACCAAAACTGTTGATTCCGAAGAAGTCGTATTGGAATATGCAGTACACGCTAAAGGATACGATAACCGATTTTGCTCTATTGTAAAATTAAAAGACAGAAAAATCATCTATTGGAGGGATTATGCTGACTCTCTTGCAATGGTTGGGGGTTGATTTCACTACCAATAGATGTTTATCACGGCAAACAGATTACTTAACGCCAGCAATAAAGTCCATGACTTTAGCCAAGTCTCTCAAATTATCTTCTTGCTGCATAATCAATTTGTTTTTAATTGTTTGACAATGGATTGAAACGCGAAAGTAAGAAGACTACAACGCCCCGAAGCTATGTTTTCGGGGCGTGGCAGCTTGTGGCGTTATTTTCTACAATAAGATGTGTTTATATGAATTTGTTATTGCTTATTTTTATTTATTTGTGATATGATTCTTTCACGATGCTGTATACCCCAATCCCTTAAGGCTGCTATAACCGGCCCTAACGAATAACTATAGCCGGTCCACATGCGATAAAGTTAGATAGAGAGTTGCGGGAAAGGCTGTGCATCCCGTCAAAACGTGTTTGAAGGCATGGAGCAACTGCGGGAAGCCGCTTCGCATTGCAAAACCCGAACAGATTATGTAGAGTTTCTGAATGAAAGACTGCCGGTAACATTCACAGAAACAACGGACGGCATCATCATGCATTTCGGTGATACCATCCTTATGTGCACAATAGGAAGTGTACTTGCCGCCCTTTACCTTGCACGCCAAACACGAAATGCAACCTTTGTAGTCGAGGTCGTAAAGGCGGATATTAGAATTCAAAATACATTTGTTTCTAATAATGCCTGAAGCAATTTGGGCACTTCTAATTCCTCACATTTTATTTTAGATAGAATCTGTTTTCCTTTCTCTGTCAACGTAAAATACATCTGTCGTTTGTCTTTTGTGCCGAGAATACGCATGACAAGTTCCTTTTCCTCAACCGAGGCGATTACTTTCGATGTATTCGATGTGGTTAGCCCCAGCAAGTCACTTAGTTCTCCGGACGACAAGCTCTCCGACTTATACAATGAACAGAGTAGCATTCCTTCGTTAAGGCAGATACCATAGCATTTCTCGAACTGTTGTTCAAACGCTATGATACTACGCTGAACATCTCTGATTCTACACAATTTTTCCATTTCCGGTAGCATAATATTTATTTTTTTAACAACACCTCATCAATTTGCCTTCTTGAAAATTTTCTTTATATAAATAAATTGACATTAGCATTTTCGGCGCGTTCCATATAGGTTGCAACGCCTCCTACGGTTACTTCATCTAACAATTCTTCCTGTTTTACGCCTATCACGTCCATCGACATCTGGCAGGCGATAAACTCCACGCCGCTGTCGATAGCTTGTTGTCGTAATGATTCGAGCGAATCGATACCTTTCTTTTTCATGATCCGGCGCATCATCCTGTCACCGATTCCAAACATACTCATTTTTGAAAGACGTAGTTTCAGGGAACTTGACGGCAGCATCATCCCGAACATTTTTCCGAAGATATCTTTTTTGACATTGGGTTTTGATACTTTTTTAATAACGTTCAATCCCCAAAATGTAAAGAAAATGGTCGTCTTATGACCCGTAGCGGCGGCTCCATTGGCCAGCACGAATGTAGCAAGCGCTTTGTCCAAATCATCGCTGAACATAATCAGGGTTTTGGCCTTTCCATTGCACGAAGTCACGACGTTGCACGCCTTTGGCGAACCCTTTTCGATGATAACGGTGTATTTGCCTTTTTCTTCCGAGATAGATATCAGCATATTTCCGGTAGTGTTACACCACGCTTGGGCATCACGGGCAAATCCGGCGTCGGTCGCCATCATCTCAATACGTTCGCCTTCCCTGATTGAATCTATTGCCTGTTTCATTTTCATAATGGGGCCGGGACATTGCAATCCGCAGGCATCTATTTTTATAGTTTTTATTTCCTGTGTCGTCCTTTGTGTCTCCATATCGGTTTTATCTTCTGCCATAATCTTTGGTTTTTGATTGGCAACAGGCGCTATTGCTGTCGAATAGGTTTTATATCCGCCCGAAAGGTTCTTTACGTTTTTAAAACCATGGGCAGAGAGGATTTTCAGCGCCAAATAGCCGCGTAAACCGACAGCACAGAAAATATAAATGCTTTTGTCAGTTGGGATTTCATTTAAACGGCTCCGTAACTCGTCAAGAGGGATGTTCACTGCTCCTGTAATCGATCCGAACGAATATTCTGCCGGGGTGCGAACGTCGAGCAGGAACACTCTACTGCGGTCGGCATTTTCCACATCGCGCCACGAAACTGTCGGCATCGCACCATTAACTATGTTATTTGCCACGTAACCAGCTATGGAAATAGGGTCTTTAGCCGACGAGAACGGTGGGGCATACGCATGTTCCACTTTCATCAGATCATAAACCGTACCGTCGTTTTTAATCATCAGGGCGATTTGGTCGATGCGTTTATCCACACCGTCGTAACCCACGCTTTGTGCACCGTAAAGTTTTCCGTTTTGAGGGTCGAAAGTGAGTTTAATGGTCAGCGGAAGTGCACCAGGATAATAGCCAGCATGCGAAGCCGAATGGGTTGTTGAACTTGCGTGTTCGATACCCATTTGTTTGAGTCGTTTTGCGGCCAATCCCGTAGAAGCGACAGTCATGTCAAAGACTTTGGCGATTGAAGTGGCAATGGCTCCCTCGTATTTTGTTGTATTTCCGAATACCATATTGTCTGCTACGATCCGCCCCTGACGGTTGGCAGGATTGGCAAGATAGTTCAGGTAAGGCTTGCCTGTTAATGGATGTGGGAACTCGATGGCATCGCCGACTGCATAAATATCTTTTACTGATGTTTCCAGGTAGTCATCCACCCAAATGCCTCCGGTATCGCCGATTTTTATCCCCGCCGTCTTAGCTAGTGTGGTCTCAGGACGAACACCAATCGAAAGGATAACAATGTCAGTTGTCAGGAATTCACCGCTTTTGAAAAAAACATCAATTTTATCATCCTTGCGTTCAAAATACTCGACACTCTGCTCAAGGAAAAGAGAAACACCCTTTTGCAAAAGGTGTTGGTGGACATGCGAAGCAATCGAAAAATCGACGGGTGCCATCACTTGGTTACCCATTTCGACCACTGATACGCAGGCTCCTGCTGCATGTAAGTTTTCAGCCATTTCCAGGCCAATAAAGCCTGCTCCCACAATCACCGCATTCTCAATTTTATGTGAAGTGATGTAGTTCTTAATCCGGTCGGTATCCTCTACGTTGCGAAGCGTAAAAATACCTTCACTGTCAATTCCTCTCAACGGCGGACGAACGGGCGACGCTCCGGGTGAAAGCAATAGTTTGTCGTAACGTTCCGTATAGGTAAAACTATCCGGGCGACGGATTGTTACCGTTTTTTCCTGTGTGTCGATTGCTACGGCCTCACTCTCAACCCTTACGTCAATATTGAAGCGGTAGCCGAACGAAGTGGGTGTCTGCAAAAATAACTTTTCGCGTTCTGCAATCGTGCCTCCGATGTAGTAAGGCAACCCACAGTTGGCATACGAGATGTATTTTCCCTTTTCAAGCATGACGATTTCCGCGAACTCGTCCACTCTGCGTATTCTTGCCGCCGCCGTTGCACCTCCTGCAACTCCGCCTATGATAATATGTTTCATATCTTCTATTTTTAAATTATATTCTAAAAGAAGAAGTTTCCAATAGAAATTACAGCGCAAAGATATTTGTTATTTTCCGATAAAACAAATTTCCAGCGGAAAATATATGCTGATTTGATATTCCCATTGTGAAATTTTCGTCATTTATGAATGGTTTTTCTGATTATTTTGGTGAAAGTTGTACTTTTGCGAATATGGAAAGTAATACAATAACGATAAGCCCTGTTTCCGGGAATAAAAAACAATTCCTCGACTTATTACTGTTGGGCGATGAACAGGAAAGTATGATTGACCGCTATTTAGAGCAAGGCGACATGTTTGCCTTATATGATGGCGATTTAAAATCTGTTTGCGTAGTTGTAATCATTGATCATTCGACTTGTGAGTTGAAGAATATTGCAACCTACGAAAAATATCAGGGACAGGGTTACGGAAGTACTCTTATCAATTATCTTTTCGATTATTACAAGGATAAATACCAAACGATGCTTGTCGGTACAGGTGATAGTCCGTCAATTCTATCGTTCTACAAGCGTTGCGGGTTTGAGCTATCTCATCGTGTCAAGAACTTTTTTACGGATAATTATGACCATCCGATTTTTGAGGATGGCGTTCAACTGGTCGATATGGTTTATTTGAAGCGGAATTTATAAAACGGGTATATGATTAAAAAATCTCTTTTGGTTTGGCTCTTAATTATTCCTCTAGCTATTTTGAACGGTGGATTACGTGAAAAGGTAATAATCCCTTTGATCGGTACGGGATATGGCTATCCGATAAGTGGCATTTTGCTTTGCCTGTTAATATTTATCATTTGCCTTATTTTCATCCCCCGGATTGGCAAAGGAACATCAAAAAACTATTGGCAGATAGGATTGTTATGGTTGCTATTAACTATTGCTTTTGAAACTATTTTCGGACTATTTTCGGGAAACACTTTTTCGGAACTGTTAAAAGCATACAACATTACCACCGGAAATTTTTGGCTGTTGGTGGTTCTGTTTACAGGGATAGCACCCTGGTTGGCTGCAAAAACAAGAAAATTGATTTAGTATGAACATTGAAGATTTTCGTAAATATTGCCTGTCGGTAAAAGGGTCTACCGAATCGATTTCTTTACAGAAGCGTAATGTGTTGGTCTGTAAAGTAATGGGAAAGGTATTTGTCTATATTTTGCTGGAACCTGAAGACGGCGTATTTAAAGCATATCTTAAATGCGATCCGGAGAGGTCGGTTGAACTGCGCGAAAAATATAACGGAATAAATCCTGATGATTTTAAAACTCTTTTGTGGAATTGGGTTACTATAGAAAGCGATGTTCCCGATAAATTAATTGAAGAATTGATTCGTCATTCGGCAGATGAAGTGATCCGTAAACTACCGAAAAAGAAACAGGAAGAATACAGACTGAACAATGGATGATATATATAGCACAGCAAAAATAAACAGGCTAAACAAAATAATCGAGTGCCTGAATAAAAACTTGAAGCAGATGTAAAGGTTATCAGTGACTATTCTGAAATAAAATACAAAGGGTTGAGAATATGAACAGGACATTTGAATTTGACGCGGAAATCAAGAAAGTGCCGGATATTGACGGGGCTTATGTAGAGATTCCGTTTGATGTGAAAGCAGTATTCGGTAAAGGTCGTGTTCCGGTTAATGCCACGTTCGACGGCGTATCCTATAAGGGTAGTTTGGTGAAAATGGGAACGCCCTGCCACATTATCGGCATACGAAAAGAGATCCGCTGGCAAATCGGAAAACAGCCCGGCGATATGATTCATGTTACTATTGAAGAAAGACAATTCGAGAAAACGGATGGATAACATAAAAATATATAGAATGCCTTTTGCAAGCGTTTATCCACTGTATATACAAAAGGCTGAGAAAAAAGGACGTACAAAAGCGGAGGTTGATCGTATTATCTTCTGGCTGACAGGATACGATGAAAAGACGTTGCAGCAGCACATTGACGATAAAAGCGATTTGGAGGCTTTTTTTGCCCAGGCACCGCAAATTAATCCGAATGTTTCAAAAATCACAGGTGTTGTTTGTGGTTATCGGGTGGAAGAAATTAAAGATAAACTGATGCAACAAATCCGTTATTTGGATAAACTGATTGATGAGTTGGCTAAAGGAAAAGCAATCGAGATAATTTTGAGAATATGAATATTATATTAGACGCATCGGGCAGAGTAGGGTCCGTCCTTGTTCAAGCATTATCGGAAAAAGGACAGGCTGTAAGGGCTGTTCTACGGAACGGGAAGAGAGCGGACGAATTCAACGGTAGAGGCATTGATGTCCGCATGGCTGATTTTTTTGATATCACCGCGTTGAAAACGGCGTTTGGCGGTGGAGAAGTGCTCTTTCTGATAACACCCGAAAATCCCGCATCGAGGGACGTATTAGGGGAGACTTGTCAAATCATCCGGAACTACAGGGAAGCGATTACCGCTTCAGGTATCCGTAAAATCGTCGGGTTATCGTCGATGGGGGCGCAACATCCGTCGGGAACTGGTAATCTGGAACAATCATACATGCTGGAACATGCTTTTGTTGATTTACCGGTTGAGCAAACCTTTATCCGTCCGGCTTACTATTTTAGTAACTGGTTGGGATATCGGGATACGGCAGGGGATTACGGCATATTGCCGACTTTCTTCCCTGCCGGTTTGAAAGTACAAATGGTTGCGCCCGCCGATGTGGCAAACTTTGCGTTACAGTTGATGATGGCCGATAAACCGTACAAACCGTTTTATGAGGTAGGTGAAAAATACTACAGTTCCATTGAAGTGGCATCTGTTTTTGGAAAAAAGTTGCAGCGAAACGTGGAAGTGCAACAGATTCCTCGTGAACAATGGGAGGGCACGTTGTCACAGGTCGGGTTTTCGGAAAATGCAGCCACTAACCTGATAAAAATGACGGAAGCGGTCCTTAACGGGAGAACGCAGCCGGAAAATCCGTTGGAAGTAGTCAATATGCCTACTTCGTTGGTATCGTATTTCGAAACGGTCTGAATTGAAAATGATTCAGTATTTTCTTCACTGTTTCTTCCGATGTCATACCGGAAGTTTCCAGTCATAAGCCTACGGCAGGTGTTTCGGTGTGAAATGCGTTGTACAGCGTTTGGGCATTAATGCCGGTGTACCCTTTTTTATTCTGTTCGGCAGGATTTACATAAGGGCCTATCGCTATAATTTTCCCCCGTTCGGTAAATTTGTCGACCACCTGTTTGTGCCTCGGATAAATTTTCATGATTTTATCCGTCGTTACATAACCCGGTTCGTAAAAAACAACAGCTATCATATCGTTTATTTTGAACGCAAAGATACGATTAAAAATCAACCTGATGTTATCTTAACAGGCAAACGGAAATGTAAGAAAATTAAATGATATTCATGTTTATTTTATATCTTTGGAATTTGATGTATAACATAAAAAATAGAAAAGATGAATACTAATAAAATCATTCCATGTCTTTGGTTTACCGCTGATGGCGGTACGATTTCAAAAATCGTCGGATATTACAAAGACGTTTTCGGTAGCGATTTCAAAGAAGGAGCAGTCATTCCTCTTGGTGAAACACCAAGTGGGCATACTGAAATGTGCGAAGTGCAAATCTTCGGGCAAAAATATTCTCTGATGAGTACGGAGAAAGAACATCATCTGCTGAATGATGCTTTGTCGTTTGCGATTAATTGTAAAGATCAGCGTGAGATAGACTACTATTGGAATTCTTTTACCCGCGAAGGCGAAGCGTCACAATGCGGCTGGTGTATCGATAAATACGGACTTCGATGGCAGGTGGTTCCTGAAAATATGGAAGAACTGATGAACAGGCCCAACGCTTTTGACATAATGATGAAACAGACAAAGATTGTAATTGAAGAATACCTGAAATAAACGAGAGCAATGAGCAGCATGAATCCGAAAGTTGACGAATATATCGGCAAGGTATTGAAATGGCAGGGAGAAATGATAGTATTACGGAAAATCCTTCTTGACTGCGGGCTAACCGAAGAGTTGAAATGGGGGAAGCCCTGTTATATATCGCAAGGAAAAAATATTGTCCTTATACAAGCTTTTAAGGCATATTTTGCCCTGTTGTTTTTCAAAGGTTATCTGTTGAAAGATACTGCCGGCATTCTGGTCAAAATGGGCGAGAATACAGAAGTAGGGCGACAGATAAGATTTGCCGGTGTAGCGGAAATCGTCAAACTGGAACCTATTCTGAAAGATTATATCCAGGAGGCTATTGGAGTGGAGAGGGATACTAAATGACTTGCAATTTGGGTCTTATGGGGGTAGTGTAAATTAAACTGTGTCAGCGTTCAGCTTTCACTTTTAAAATATCAGGTTTTCATATTCCTATCTCAATGGGTAATGAGGAACCTGAGTTTTGT